>NZ_CAMMHD010000002.1:0-280236 GCF_946496565.1 uncultured Barnesiella sp. | reverse complement strand
CCCACGACCCCCTGCTCCCAAAGCAGGTGCGCTAACCGGACTGCGCTACACCCCGAAACAAGCAATGGCCCTCTCTTTTTTGGGCAGGGCAAATTTACTGCTTTTTTTCGTATCGCCAACTATGGGCTTACATTTTTATCAAATTCTTCGGTAAAAGATACCTGTTTACCGATGTTTTATTTTAATTTTGCAAGGACATTCGGGCTGTTCCGAATGCCGTTGAGTAACTGAAATCAATAACAACAAAACATATAAATCCTATAACAATGTATAGAACGAATACATGTGGAGAGCTGCGATTGAGCCATGTGGGCCAACAGGTAACCCTGGCCGGTTGGGTGCAACGCAGCCGTAAGATGGGTGGTATGACTTTTGTCGATCTGCGCGATCGCTACGGTATCACTCAGTTGGTATTTAACCAGGAGACCAACGCCGGTTTGTGCGACCAGGCCAATAAACTGGGTCGCGAATATGTGATACAGGTGACGGGTACCGTGACCGAGCGCTCGAACAAGAACGCCAATCTGCCGACGGGCGACATCGAAATCATAGCCGAGAAACTGGTCATTCTCCATACGGCCGAGACTCCGCCCTTCACCATCGAAGACGAATCGGATGGCGGCGACGATATTCGCATGCAGTACCGTTACCTCGACTTGCGCCGTCCCATTGTACGCCGCAATCTCGAGTTGCGTCACAAGATGGCCTTCGAGGTACGTCGTTATCTCGACGAGTTGAACTTCCTCGAGGTGGAGACGCCTGTATTGATTAAATCTACTCCCGAGGGAGCCCGCGACTTTGTGGTACCGTCGAGAATGAATCCGGGCGAGTTCTATGCGTTGCCGCAGTCGCCGCAAACCCTCAAGCAGTTGCTGATGGTGTCGGGCTTCGACCGCTATTTCCAGATTGTAAAGTGTTTCCGCGACGAAGACCTGCGGGCCGACCGTCAGCCCGAGTTTACGCAAATCGACTGCGAAATGTCGTTTGTGGAGCAAGAGGATATTCTCAATATCTTCGAGGGCATGATCAAGCATCTGTTCAAGAAAATCCGCGGTATCGAGTTCAACGAGCCGTTCCTGCGCATGACGTGGGCCGATGCCATGAAATACTACGGTAGCGACAAACCCGATATGCGTTTCGGCATGCGCTTTGTCGAACTGAAGGATTTGACCGAGGGCCACAACTTCGGGGTGTTCGACAGTGCCGAGTATGTGGGCGGTATCTGCGCCGAAGGGTGTGCTACCTATTCGCGCAAACAGCTCGACGAGTTGACCGACTTTGTGAAACGTCCGCAAATCGGAGCCAAGGGCCTGATTTATGTACGTTTCGACGAGAATGGGAATCCCAAGTCGTCGGTCGACAAGTTCTATTTGCCCGACGACCTGAAGAAGTGGGGCGAACGCTTCGGAGCCAAACCGGGCGACCTGCTGCTGATTCTGGCCGGTCCTGCGATGAAGACCCGCAAGGCACTGTGCGAACTGCGTCTGGAGATGGGTTCGCGTCTGGGCTTGCGCGATAAGAATACCTTTGCTCCGCTGTGGGTTATCGACTTCCCCTTGTTCGAGTGGGACGACGAGACACAACGCTTCTATGCGATGCACCACCCCTTCACCTCGCCCAAGGCCGAGGATATTCCTCTGCTCGATACCGATACGGGTGCCGTGCGGGCCAATGCCTACGACATGGTAATCAATGGCGTAGAGCTGGGTGGCGGTTCTATCCGTATTCACGACAGCGAGTTGCAAGACCACATGTTCCGTCTGTTGGGATTCACCGAAGAGCAGGCCGAAGCTCAATTCGGTTTCCTGATGAATGCTTTTAAATACGGTGCTCCTCCTCACGGAGGTCTGGCATTCGGTCTCGACCGCCTGGTATCGATGTTTGCCGGTCTTGATTCGATTCGCGACTGCATCGCATTCCCCAAGAACAACTCGGGTCGCGATGTCATGCTCAATGCACCGTCGCCGCTGGACGACTCGCAATTGAACGAATTGTGTATCAAAGTAGATTTGAAGGATTAACAGCACGTGGTAATTCTAAATGATATTATAGAGACCATCGAGTCGGTAGCACCTGTCGCCTGGCAAGAGTCGTACGACAATGCCGGGTTGCAGGTGGGCAACCGGTTTCAGCCGGTTTCGGGAGCGGTCGTATGTCTCGATGTGACCGAAGGGGTTGTCGACGAGGCTATCGCCTTGGGCTATAACTTGATTGTGTCGCATCACCCCCTGCTCTTCAAGGGGCTGAAATCGATTACGGGGAGGAGCTATGTCGAGCGTATTGTCATCAAGGCAATCCAACACAACATAGCCATCTATGCCGCCCATACCAATCTCGATAATGCTCCGGGCGGTGTCTCGTTCAGAATGGCCCGCAAGTTGGGCTTGACTGAGGTGCGGGTGCTCGACCCCATGCCCGGGTTGCTGATGAAACTGGTTACCTATGTGCCTGTTTCTCATGTCGAAGCGGTGAGAACCGCTCTGTTCGAGGCTGGGGCCGGACATATCGGCAACTACGACCAGTGCAGTTTCGGTCAGGAAGGCGAGGGTACCTATCGCCCCGGGGCGCAGGCTCATCCTTATTGCGGTACGATAGGCGAGCAACATCGCGAGCCCGAGACTCGACTCGAAGTAATCGTGCCCGCCTACATGCAGGGTGCCGTCGAGACCGCCTTGAAGCGGAGCCATCCCTACGAAGAACCGGCTTTCGACTGGATACCCCTGGCCAATCGCTGGGAGCAGGTGGGGGCCGGCGTGGTGGGCAATTTGCCTGAACCGGCCGACGAACTGCTGGTGCTGGAGAAGCTGAAAGATACCTTTGCGGTAGGTTGTGTGAAGCATTCGCCTCTGCACGGGCGCAAGATTTCGCGTGTGGCCCTGTGTGGCGGTGCCGGAGCATCGCTCATGTCGAGAGCCGTTGCCGTCGGAGCCGATATGTTTGTGACGGGTGAGATACGGTATCACGATTATTTCGAATATGAGTCGCGTATCCTGCTGGCCGAAATCGGTCACTACGAGAGTGAACAATATACAAAAGAGATTTTTTGTGAGATTATTCAAAAAAAATTCCCTACCTTTGCAATCCGTTCTACACAAGTAGATACAAATCCGATAAATTATTTGTAACGTATGGCTACTGACAAAACAAAAGCTGAAAAAGAATATACAGTGGAAGAGAAGTTGAAAACACTGTACGATTTGCAAACCATTCTCTCGGAGATCGATAGAATAAAGACGCTGAGAGGTGAGCTGCCTCTCGAAGTTCAGGACCTTGAGGACGAGATCGCCGGTCTTGAAACGCGTATCAAAAACTACCATACCGAGATTGAAGACCTGAAAGCTGCCGTAGCGGCCAAAAAAGTAGAAATACAAAACGCCCAAACGCTTATCGACAAATATACCAAGCAGCAAGACAATGTGCGCAACAATCGCGAATTTGACTTCCTCTCGAAAGAGATAGAGTATCAGACTCTCGAAATTCAGTTGTGCGAGAAACGTATCAACGAATACATTGCCGCACAAGAGGCCAAGAGCAAAGAGGTGGCTGCTTCGGAAGAGACGCTGCAGGATCGTCAGCATATCCTGGCCGAGAAGAAGAGCGAACTCGACGAAATCGTTTCGGAGACGAAACAGGACGAGGAGAAGTTGAGAGAGAAGGCCAAGAAACTCGAGAACAAGGTAGAGCCCCGTTTGCTCGCTGCCTTCAAGCGCATCCGCAAGAATGCCCGTAACGGTCTGGCTGTGGTTTACATCCAACGCGACTCTTGCGGTGGTTGCTTCAACCGCATTCCGCCTCAAAGACAGCTCGACATCAAGATGCGTAAAAAGATTATCGTTTGCGAATACTGCGGACGTATCATGATTGACCCGGAACTTGCCGGTGTAAAGGAAGAGCATTAAATCGATTGAAACGATATGGAAACAGCCGGTCACCCGAGTGGTGACCGGCTGTTTTGTTTTCTGCAACTTGCAGCTCGCAGGTTATTTGATTCGAATAGTCTGTATGGGTTGTTGCTTGACGGTGTCGAGCGGTTGTACCTGATATTTGACCCGACCGAAGTCGATGCTCTTCAGATCGAAGCAGCGGATGGCGCTGTTGTACATGGTGCGGTAGTAGAGCAGGCGGTTGGCCATGTCGGCAGCCGAAGTCCATTGCGTAGCGCTGGGGATGTCGGTAGGAGTCTGACCGGTCGTAAACTCAGCTCCTATGGGGATGTCGAAGTTGTTGAGAATGTGGAAACTCTCGGTAACGGCTTCGATTGCAGACTGGGACTGTGGAGCGGTGGTCTGGTAAAAGGCCGCACGCACAAAGCGGGAGGGCGGTGTGATGTCGCCGGGAAGACCCAGAAATCCGCTGCCGGCACCGAACGAGGATAGCTTGATGTCGCCGAACGACTTGGGTTCGGTCGTTCCCGGATAGAGGTTGATGTAGTTGTTGAGATTGGTCATTTGCCAATCGAAGCCCGGCGAGTTGGTGAGTACCCCCAGCTTGTTTTCATAAAATTGCATCTTGCCGGCAATAATCTCCAGCACCACTTGGCGGCCTGTTACGTCGGTCATGCGCCAGTGGACCGTCGAGGCCCGCGGGTCTATCGATACGACGTGCACCGTTTTCAGTCCTTCGATGGCTTCGTCGACAGTGGCGAAGTTGCCCAGAATCCAGGCAACCAGTTGCAGGTCGGCCATGCTCGAGGCTTGTTGTGCCGGGTTATAGGCTTCGTATTGTCCGTAATTGGGAAAGTAGAAGAGCCCGGCCGACAATCCGGCTTCGTTCAGTCCTTCGGCTACAAACTCTTTTTGCTCTACGGCCAATCCCACATAGCCATATTTGGCTGTAAATTTCATGCCGGTTTGTTGCCCGCCCGGTACATAGGAGCGTTGTTCGTATCCGCGGGGAACAATCACATATTGGCTGTTCAAGTCGCTGCCGCCCCATTCGATGGTACGGGCTACGATTTTGGAACCGTCCTTCACCGTGAGGGTGATGCCCGTGCAGCCCCAGGCCGATGGAATCGAGAGGGCCGCAGCCGCAATCAGTAGGGAAAATAATCGTTTCATTGTTGCTGTATATTAAGTTAGAACATGTGCGATAGTCTGGCCGATTCAAAGGTATGAAAATATTTATGATCCCCATGGATGGGGATGAATGTATTTCTCGTTACAGTGCCTGTTTTTGCCGGCCTTTTTATAAACACACGATGTTTGTGAAATGTTTGGGGCCGGGACAGAAGAAACGAATGGATAAAAAATGCCGGTCGAAAGGAAACTCCGGCCGGCATGATATGAGTTCTTCTTCGATGTTAGAATCGGAAACTGATGTAGAAGTAGCTGCCCGATGTTTTCCAGGTCTGGTTCTCGTCGTCGATTTTGTACGAGGTAGAACCCCATCGGTATTCATACCCCAGCGAGATAACCTTGTACGAAGCAGCCAAACCGGTATTGAAGTAAGAGCCGTAGTTGCCTTTGAACTTGTTGCCGTCGGTATTGAACATCATCGAGTAGGAGGGGTCGTAGCGGAAATAGAGGTTGACTTTCAGAAAGTCGACCGGATTGACGGTAATCGAGGGGCCGAACTGCATGGAAATCTCTCCCTTGTAAATGTCGCTGTCGTCTTCGGCGGAGAGTCCCCTCTCTACACCGTATTGGGCTACGGCAATATCGAAGAAGGTCCAGTCCAAACCGAATTTGATCATACCCAGAAGCGGTTTTTTGTGCAGGTAATAGGTTTTGCCACGTCCGATAGAGAATGCAAAATCGCTGTTCAATTTCGGTTGTCCGTTACCTCGGTCGAGCGAGGTCATACCATAGGCGATATAAAAGTATTTGCTGCGTTTCCAAATCTTTTCCTGACGAGCCAGATATTCGAGTTTGGCGTTCATCTCGTTGGTGAGGTTTACCAGCGAAGTGTTAAGGCTGTCTACCTGATTACGTAATGCTTTGTTCTGGTTGCGATAGACAAAGAGCGAATCTTTCAGTTGGTCGTTCTCGACCGACAGCTCCTTGTATTTGCCCAACAAGTTTTTCTGTGCTCCGTCAAGCGAGTCTTTAGTAGCCAGGAGTAGTGCGTGTTTGCTTTTGAGGGTCGAGTTTTCCTGCGACAGTGTCTGATTGGCGGTTGTCTTTTCGTCGATGACTTTTTGCATGACACCGATCGAATCCTTCAACATTTGGTTCTGCTTTTTCAGAGTCTGAGCCGACAGAGGTATTATCGACATTCCGATAAGACATAAGAGTACAATTCGTTTCATAATTTTAGATCTTTGTTTCAGGACAAAAGTATATAAAAAGAATAATATACGTATAATAATCTTTATTCTTTTGTTCGGAATTATTGGAGCCTTGTACCTGTTATTTAACTTAATATCGACAAGAGCAGTAGCTAGCTGATAAATATCTCGGGCATGCCCGCAGCAGAGTCGGGGGTAGAGTACTGCTCCAGCAGGTGGAAGCACATCCGTTGCGAGCGTATGGGTGGGCCTGGGGTGCGGACATATTGGTTACCCAGATATTCGTCTATGCGGCAGGCTTTTATATTGTCTCGCAACTGCAGGTCTATGACCGACAGGATTTCGTTTTTGATATGCTGGTCGAAAATGGGTACGGCGGTCTCGATGCGGCGGTTCAGGTTGCGGCGCATCCAGTCGGCCGACGACAGATATACCTCTTCGCGTCCCCCGGCATAGAAGTACCAGATGCGGGCATGCTCGAGGTACGAGTCGATGATGCGCGTCATGTGTATGTTGCGGCTGTAAGGCTGGTTGGGTACCAGGCAGTTGATGCCGCGCACCAGCAGGTCGATGTGTACGCCTGCCTCGCTGGCATCGTAGAGGGCATCAATCATGCCCGTGTCGTGCAGGCCGTTCATTTTCAGAATGATGTGTGCCTTCCGTCCCTGACGGGCCTCTTCCATCTCGAAACGTATTTTCCGTTTCAACTCGTCGACCATGTTGAACTGGGCCACGAGCAACGTCTTGAAATCGCGGTCTTTTGAAGAACCGTCGAGTATGGAGAAGAGCTTGTCGAGTTCGCTCGTAATGGCGCGGTTGACGGTAAACAGCCCCATGTCGGAGTAGATGCGGGCTGTGTCTTCGTTGAAGTTGCCGGTACTCATGAAAGCATAGGCTTGGGGGTGAGAGCTGTCGGTAGGGGCACACTTGACCAATAAGGCCTTGGCATGGACCTTCAATCCCGGGGTGCTGTATACGACACGAACACCCGACTCCTGCATCAGTTCCGAGGTGATGATGTTGTTCTCCTCGTCGAACCGGGCTTTGATTTCGACATATACCGTCACCTGTTTCCCCTGTTTGGCGGCGTAGAGCAACCGGTCTATCACTTCGGAGTTTTCGGCTACCCGATATTGTGTGAGTTTTATTTCAGTCACGGCCGGGTTCTCGGCAGCCTCGGTCAGGAACCGGGTGAGGTAGTCGAACGACTGATAGGGGAAATGTATCAGAAAGTCGCGATGGCGAATCACCTCGAACATCGACGGGGCGTTGTCGAAGATGGGCAGCCGCATGGGCGAGGGGAGAGTTTCGCTCAACACCTTGCCGGTGAGGTTGGGCAGTTTGGTCAGGTCCTCCAGATTCAGATACCGGCTCGAGCGGATGCACTGTCCGTGCGGAATGTCGTAGGCCTCGCAGATATACTCCAGCATGTCGTGGGGCATGCAGCCGTCGTAGACCAACCGGTTGGCGTTGCCTATCTTGCGTTTCTTGACCCGCTTGCGCACGGCATCGACAATGTTGGCCCCCTCTTTGGGCTCGATGGAAAAGTCGGCATCGCGCGAGACCCGTATCGCATAGTGCGAGTCAATGTCGAATCCCGGGAAGACGATGTCGAGGTTCAAGGCAATCATGTCGTCGATAAACATCACGTAGTTTTTTCCGTTGTGCGGCGTGAGCTTGATAAACCGCGGCACTTTGCTGAACGGAATCTTTATCTGGGCATAGAACGGTTGTCGGTCGGGGTTGTTGCGGTCGCTCTTCCGATACATTTTTATGGCCAGGTAGAGCCGGTTGTCGCGCAGGAAAGAGACGATGTCGTCTTTCAATATCAACACCGGCTGCAAGAAAGGGAATACCTCTTCTTTAAAGAAGTTACGCACCTCGTCCCGGTGGCACTCCTCGATTTTCTCCTGATGGTACAGCACCATACCCTCGCGCTCGAGTTCGGGGATGATGTCGTTGAAAAAGAATTTGTTGAAGTCGTCGACCTGCTGGTTGACTTCCCGGTTAATCGACTCCAAGGTACGCTCGGCCTGCTCCTTCTCCTCGTCGCTTTTCGCAGAGTCCGACAGAATCTGGTGATACTCCGAAACCCTCACGCGATAAAATTCCTCCTGATTCGACTGGTATATCGACAGAAACTTGATGCGGTCGAACAACGGCACCGTCTTGTCCATAGCCTCCATCAATACCCGGTAATTGAAAGATAACCAACTGATATCACGTTTGAAATACTTCCGAACATTTTCCATAGTCATCGTCGTAAGGATTAAGTAACGGTAAATATACAAATAATGTTCGGGTGTACAAATTTTTCTCGCAAATCTGCATGTCTCGTTTCTCCATATCTTACTGCATGAATCTGTTGTTTCTTGCAATTATTCCACAGAATTTTTTTAATTTTGCAGATAGCGAATTATGGCCCTGGCAGGGGCTTGAAAAACAATGGTCATGGATCACAAAACTTTTTTGACGCAGTTGCAGACCCGTTTGGGCAAAGATAAAGGGGAGGTCGAGGAGTATATGTCGGCCTTTCTCCAAATCATGAAAGAGCGTTGTGCACAGATGGACTCGGTAGCTATTCAGGGGTTCGGCACGTTCGAACCGAAGAAGAAGCTGGAACGGGTTGTCGTGAATCCTGCTACGGGCAAACGCATGCTCGTGCCCCCCAAAATGATTCTGTCGTTTAAGCCGGGCAGCGCTATTAAAATGAAACTTAAAATGCTCTCGTCGAAATGAATGAAAAAATATCTTTCCCCGATTTGGTCACTCTGCTCGCCACAAAACTGAATGTGACGAAAAAGGAGGCCGAGGCTTTTCTCAAGGAGTTCTTCACGATTTCGACAG
The DNA here is from genome assembly GCF_946496565.1 of uncultured Barnesiella sp. Lineage (NCBI taxonomy): Bacteria > Pseudomonadati > Bacteroidota > Bacteroidia > Bacteroidales > Barnesiellaceae > Barnesiella > uncultured Barnesiella sp. The sequence continues at coordinate 271,163 of NZ_CAMMHD010000002.1, read as the reverse complement.
AGGTTATCTCGTCGGGCGAGGAGCTGAGAATCAACGAGCTGGGTGTATTCAAGCCCATTTGGGTAGAACCTCGTGCCAGCGTGAACGTGCAGACGGGCGAGCCGGTGGAGATACCGGGCCATTACAAGGTGTCGTTTGTTCCCGACAAGGTGCTGCGCGAGGCGGTGAATGCTCCCTTTTCGAGCTTTTCGGTCGAGATTCTCAATGACCACGTGTCGACCGAGGCCATGATGGCCGTAGGCGATGAAGGAATGGCCGAAAGTCGTGAAGGCGATGGATCCGAAGAGGAGCCGGTGGCGGCCGACGAACCGGCAGCCCCGGAGGCGATGCCCCTTCAAGAAGAGGTTGAAGACGCCATTATGCCCGAAACAGATAAGCCTGAAGCGCCGGAGATCGAAGACCTGCCGGGCGAAAAGGAGGAGCAACCGGTTGTTCCCGAATCGGGCGTGATACCTGAACCGGCCTCTGACCCGGATGCCGAAACAGAGCCGGAGCCCGATGTGGTTTCATTGGAGCAAGATGAGCCAGCTGAAACCTCGGAAGAGCAACCGCTCGAGACCGAGGCCCAACCCGCCGTAGAGCCTGTGGCTGAAACCCATGCGGAGCCTGTTGCGGACGAACCGAAAGCCGAAGTCCCGGCTCTTATCCCCGTAGAAACCGATGCCGACCATACCGACTATTTGCAGAAGTCGGCCTCGCGCCGGGCCTTCTGGTGGGGAGCCCTTTCGGCGCTGGGTGTAATCGTGGTTATCGGGGTAGCCGTGTGGTTCTTCTTGCGGGGAGATGAAAAAATCAAGATAGGCGAATATACACTTTCACTGACCAATGAAGAGGTGTTCGCGCCTCAGCTGCAAGCGAACCAAGTAGCCGATACGGTTGTTGTATCGGAGCCGGTCGATACGACGGCTATGGTCGATGTGGCCGAACGGGATTCCGTAGCTGAAAAGCCGGTTGCCCAGTCAGAGAAAACCGAGCGTGTGGAGAAAACAGAAAAAACGGGCCAGTCGGAAACAACACCCACAACGGCTGTAGAGGCCGAGCCGGTGGTCGAGACCATCCGATCGGGGGTATTCCTCACGACGTTGGCTCGTAAATACTTCGGACACAAGACCTTCTGGGTATATATCTACGAAGAAAATAAAAAGGTGATTAAGAATCCCAATCAGGTACCCATCGGAACACGGGTGGTTATTCCCGAGGCTTCGAAGTATCATATCGATGCTAAAGACAGACGTTCGGTCGAAGCTGCCAAGGCTCTGGCCGTGAAGATTCTGAGCCAGTATGAGTGACCGATAGCTGAGTCGTTGACCGAAGGGGTTGGCGACTTAGTCTTTTTTAAGTGAATGGTTAGCCATTTTTAACGCGATAGGGGAGATATAGAGCCTCTCTATCGCTAATTTTGCGAGAGATAAAGTGAAAAAACGTATAAATTGAAAATATAAAAAGAGAAAACGTATGAGTGAAACAGTTGATATTCGGGAGTTGAACGACCTGATTGCCAGCAAGAGTTCGTTCGTGAATATGATTACACAGGGCATGGACCAGGTGATTGTAGGCCAGAAGCATCTGATCGATTCGTTGATGATTGGTTTGCTTTCCAACGGTCACATCTTGCTCGAAGGTGTTCCGGGTTTGGCCAAGACGTTGGCCATCAAGACGCTGGCTTCGCTGATTGACTCGAAATACAGCCGTATCCAGTTTACCCCCGACCTGTTGCCTGCCGACGTGGTAGGTACCATGGTATACAGCCAGGCCAAGGAGCAGTTCCAAATCAAGAAGGGCCCCATCTTCGCCAACTTCGTGCTGGCCGATGAAATCAACCGTGCCCCGGCCAAGGTGCAGAGTGCCTTGCTCGAGGCCATGCAGGAGCGCCAGGTGACCATCGGCGAGCAGACGTTCCGTCTCGACGATCCTTTCCTGGTAATGGCTACACAGAACCCCATCGAGCAGGAGGGTACCTATCCGCTGCCCGAGGCGCAAGTCGACCGTTTCATGCTCAAGGTGATTATAAGCTATCCCAAGAAAGAGGAGGAGAAGCAGATTATCCGCCAGAACATCAGCGGACGTAAGGTCGAAATTAAACCGGTGCTGAAACCCTCTGAAATTATCGAGGCTCGCGATATTGTACAAAAGGTATACATCGACGAGAAGATCGAGCGCTATATCGTCGACATCGTGTTTGCTACCCGTTTCCCGCAAGATCATGGTCTGGCCGACTTGAAAGAGATGATTTCGTTCGGTGCTTCGCCTCGTGCCTCTATCAGTCTGGCCATGGCAGCTCGCGCCTATGCCTTCTTGAAACAACGCGGCTATGTGATTCCCGAGGATGTGCGTGCCGTATGCCACGACGTGCTGCGTCACCGTATCGGGCTCAGCTACGAAGCCGAGGCCAACAACATGACGGCCGAGGAGATTATCAGCGAGATACTCAACAAGGTAGAAGTACCCTAAATAACCGGTTAGGGAGAGCTGCTGTTTATGGAAACCAGTGAACTGTTAAAGAAAGTCCGTCATATCGAGATAAAGACGAGGGGCCTCTCCCGCAACATCTTTGCGGGTCAGTACCACTCGGCCTTCAAGGGGAGGGGTATGGCCTTCTCCGAAGTGAGGGAGTATCAGTATGGCGACGATGTGAGAGATATAGACTGGAATGTGACAGCCCGCTACAACAAGCCCTTTGTGAAGGTTTTCGAAGAGGAACGTGAACTGACGGTGATGTTGTTGGTCGATGTCTCTGCCAGCCGTAACTTCGGTGCCGTGGGAGAGGCCAAGCGTGAAATGATGGCCGAGGTCGCTGCCACGATAGCCTTTTCGGCCATACAGAACAACGACAAGATCGGCATGATTTTCTTCTCGGACAAAATCGAGAAGTTTATCCCGCCGAAGAAGGGGCGCAAGCATATCCTCTATATCATACGCGAACTGATCGATTTCACCCCCGACAATACGGGAACCAACATAGGTCTGGCCTTGGAGTACATGACCAACGCCATCAAGAAACGGTGTACGACGTTTTTAATCTCCGACTTCATCGATAACGGCGATTACAAAAACGCCCTCTCCATTGCCAACCGCCGGCACGACCTGGTAGCCATACAGGTCTACGACCGTCGGGAGTCGCAGCTGCCCAACGTGGGGCTCATCAAGTTGCAAGACTCCGAGCGGGGTGTCGAGCAGTGGGTCGACTCGTCGTCGGCCGCCGTGCGGGCCCGGTATGCCGAGTGGTGGAATGCCCGGCAAGACAAGATGCTGACCACCTTGCGCAAGAGCCGTGTCGACCTGGCGACCATCGCCACCGACGACGACTTTGTGGTGGCCCTGATGAATCTCTTCCAGCGAAGAGGGTAATAAAAATTTGAGATTCTATGAAAATACGATCTATCTTATTGCGAGTGTTTGGCGGATGTCTGCTCGTGTCGATGAGTGCCGCAACGGTGTCGGCCCAGAATCAGATAGTGGTGCGGGCCCAGATGGACTCGGCCGCCATCATGATGGGCGACCAGACGACGGTGCGCCTCGAGGTGTCGCAAGACAAAGGCAAGTTTGTGCGGCTGCCTATCATACAAGACACGCTGGTAGCCGGCGTAGAGGTGCTGAAGATTTCGAAACCCGATACGGTCGATTTGAAAAACAACCGTATACAGGTCAACAACGAGGTACTTATCACCTCGTTTGACTCGGGCCTCTACTATCTGCCTCCTTTCAAATATGTTATCGACAACGATACTTTCGAGACCCAGTCGTTGAGCCTCAAGGTGGTTCCGGTGCCGGTCGATACGACGCATGCCGAGTTTGACATCAAGGGGGTCGATGCTCCTCCCTTCGTCCTCTGGGACTATGTGCCGGCATGGGTCATCTATCTGCTCATCGCTCTCGTTGTCATAGCCGCCGGTATCTATGCCTACTGGCGCTGGGGCCGCAAGGCCAAGGGTGGCGAGGCTGCAGCCGAAGAGAAGGCCATACCGCCCTACGAACGAGCCATACAGGCTTTGCACGAGTTGAAAGACTCGAAGCTCTGGCAGCAAGGTCAGGAGAAGGCCTACTATACCAACCTGACCGAAATCCTGCGGGTATACATCGACCAGCGATTCCACATCAACGCCATGGAGATGACCTCGACCCAGATTATCGACACGCTGCGGCGTAACGAGGAGACCAAAGCGGTGAACCAGCAATTGCGCGATATTCTCGAGATGGCCGACTTCGTGAAGTTTGCCAAGATGCGGCCGCTCCCCGACGACAACGAGCAGGTGATGCGGTATGCCGAGAACTTTGTCGAAGAGACCAAGCCCGAAGAGAAGGCACCCGAACAACCGGCTGCCGACGGTACGGCTCCCGAGAAACCGGAATAAACCCATTGTTGAACAAAGGCTCATGTGGCTTTTTAAATAGATTTTTTGAAAAATGGTATTTGCGAATCCTTTATATCTGCTGCTGTTGTTGCTGATTATACCGGCCGTCGTGTGGTATATCCTCAAACAGAAGCACATGCAGGCCCCTTTGCAGGTCTCGACTACGCAGCCGTTCGACAAGATGCCGCGCACCTACAAGATATACTTGCGCCACTTCAACTTTGCCTTGCGGATACTGGCCGTTGCCTTCCTGATTATTGCTCTGGCCCGGCCGCAGTCGACCGACAACTGGCAAAACTCATCGACCGAAGGGGTCGACATCGTACTGGCGCTCGATATTTCGGGCAGTATGTTGGCCCGCGACTTTACCCCCGACCGGGTCGAAGCTGCCAAAGACGTAGCTGCCCAGTTCGTTTCGGGGCGTGAGCACGACAATATCGGTCTGGTCATCTTTGCCGGCGAGAGCTTCACCATGTGCCCGATGACAACCGACCACGCCGTGCTGCTCAACCTGATGAAAGATGTACATTGCGGTATGGTCGACGACGGTACGGCAATTGGCGACGGTTTGGCTACGGCCATCAACCGCATCAAGGACGGTCCCGCCAAGTCGAAGACCATCATCCTGCTGACCGACGGTACCAACAATGCGGGCGATATAGCCCCGGCCACGGCGGCACAAATAGCCAAGTCGTTCGGCATACACGTCTACACGATTGGAGTAGGTACCAAAGGGTTGGCCCCCACGCCGGTACAGACCCCCTACGGCATTACCTACCAGAACATGCCGGTCGAGATGGACGAGGCAGCCCTGCAGCAAATTGCGGCTACGGCCGACGGCAAATACTTCAGAGCTACCAACAAGAACGTATTGAAAGGTATCTTCGAAGAGATTGACAAGTTGGAGAAGACCAAGCTCACCGTCAAGGAATTCAGTGTAAAAGAAGAGGAATATACCCGATGGGCTCTCTTGGCACTCTTGTGCCTGGGGCTGGAGATACTCCTGCGTCAGACGTTGTTGAAAAATATTCCTTAAAAAGAAGTTGATTATGTTTCGATTTGCACAACCCGAATATTTATATCTGCTGATTCTCGTCCCTGTGCTGTGGGGGCTCTTTATCTACGGGCGATACCGCTCGCGCCGCAATCTGGCCAAGTATGGCAATCCGTCGGTGCTGGCACCGCTGATGACCGATGTGTCGAAGTACAAGCCCTGGATCAAGTTTATCTTTCAGCAACTGGCATTTATTGTTATCATATTCATGTTGGCACGGCCTCAGTTCGGTTCGAAACTCGAGACGGTCAAGAAGCAGGGGGTAGAAATCATGATTGCCCTCGACGTCTCCAACTCGATGATGGCCAAGGATATAGTGCCCAACCGTCTCGAGAAGGCCAAGATGATGCTCTCGAAACTGGTCGACGAACTCGACAACGACAAGATAGGTCTTATCGTCTTTGCCGGCGATGCCTATACGCAGTTGCCCATCACCTCCGACTTCGTGTCGGCCAAGATGTTCCTGAACACCATCAACCCCTCGATGGTACCTACACAAGGTACGGCTATCGGGCGGGCCATCTCTACCGCCATGAACTCCTTCTCGCCCAACGAGAGTGTAGATAAGGCCATTATCGTCATTACCGATGCCGAGAACCACGAGGACGATGCCGCCCAGATGGCTCAGGCTGCAGCCGAGAAAAACATCAAGGTCGATGTCATCGGTATCGGTTCGCTCGAGGGTGTACCCATCCCCATCGGTGATAGCGAGACCAACTTTATCAAGGACAGCAACGGCAATGTGGTCATCTCGAAACTCAACGAGGCCCTCGGGCAGGAGATTGCCAAAGCCGGTGCCGGTATCTACGTGAGAGCCGATAATACCAATGCGGCTCTGCGGGCCCTGACGGCCGAGGTAAAGAAGATGAAGAAGGCCGATATAGAGAGCAAGGTCTATTCGCAATACGACGAGCAGTTCCAGGGTCTGGCCTGGATTGCCCTGGTGCTGTTGCTGATCGATCTCTTTATTATTGACCGCAAGAACAGTTGGCTGAAGAAGATAACTTTCTTCTCCGAAAATTCAGAAAAGTAATTTGCACTATGAAAGCAATCAACTATATACTATGTTTGATATTGGCCAGTGGGGCATGGACTGCCTCGGCTCAGGGACAGGCAGTTCCTGCGGCTCCTGCTGCCAACGAGGCCCCGGCCAAGGTCGTACCACCCAAAGAGAAAAAAATCGACGAGAAGAGCGAGCGCAACTCGATACGGAAAGGAAACGACCTGTTTAACGACAAGAAATATACCGAGGCCGAAATCGAATACCGCAAGGCGCTGGAGGCCAACCCTTCGTCCGAGATAGCTACCTACAACCTGGGTGCCGCCCTGTACAAGCAGCAGAAGTGGAACGATTCGCGCAACGAGTATAAGAAGATAGTGCAGGCCTCGTCCGATACCCTGCGCACGGCCCACGCCTGGCACAACCTGGGAAATATCTCGTTCCAGGAGAAAAACTACGCCCAGAGTATCGAAGAGTATAAAAATGCGCTGCGTCGTAATCCCAAAGATGACGAGACCCGCTACAACCTGCGGTTGGCCCAACTGTTGCTGAAGAAACAACAGCAAGATCAGAACCAGGACAAGAATAAGGATCAGCAGGACCAGAACAAGGACCAGCAGAAAGATCAGAAGCAACAGAATCAGGACCAGAACAAGAACAACCAGAATAAACAGAATCAAGACCAGAAAGATAACCAACAACAGAATAATCCCCAGCAACAGCAACCCCAGCAGTCTCAGATGTCGCGGGAGAATGCCCAACAGATTCTCGATGCCATCCAGCAAGACGAGCGCGACACTCAGGAGAAAGTGCAACGGGCTTTGATGCAGCAGCAAAAACGCAAGAAGACCGACAAGGAGTGGTAATCGGGGTGTCTAACTTATATACAACAGAGCGATGAAAAGATATTTGATTTTGTTCTTTACGCTGGTCTGTGTTACTGGACTGTGGGCCAACAATGTGCGTTTTGCGGTCGATGGGCCCCGGCAGGTGATACAGGGACAGCAGTTTCAACTGGAATACACGTTGTACAACGCTTCGGGTAAGGATTTGAAATTGCCCGAATTCAAAGGTTGCAAGGTGTTGTATCAGGGTACGAGCTCGGGTACGAGCGTGTCGGTGGTCAACGGCAAAGTCGATCGCCAGACTACCGAGACCCACGTCATCACCCTGCGGGCCGAGAAAGAGGGTAGCTACACCTTTGCACCGGCCACCATCTCGGCCGACGGGCGCACCCTGTCGACCAATACCTGGAAACTGACCGTATTACCGCCCGACAAGGCCAGCGCTTCGTCGGGTCGCTCGGGTGGGCAGAGCAGCGACAACACGACGCTGTTTGCCCGTTTGATACTCTCCAAGAGCCGGATATATGAGCAGGAGGCCGTGTTGGCCACCATCAAGTTGTACACGCAGGCTTCGGGCGTACAAGCCGAGAATTACAGTTTCCCCTCGTTCGAAGGCTTTGTAGTACAAGATATTGACCTGCCGCAAAATACCTCGTTCAGTCTGGAGAACTACAACGGCGTAAACTACAAGGTAGCCGTGCTGAAACAGTGCCTGCTCTTCCCGCAACGTACGGGCAAGATTACCATTACGCCCGGCAAGTTCGACTTTCAGGTAGAAACCTATCAACTGGTCAACGGTCCCTTTGGTCCCATGCGGGTGCCTCAGGGGGTAAGCCGGTCGGTAAGCACCAATACCACTTCGGTCGAGGTGATGCCTTTGCCCAGCGGTAAACCGGCCTCGTTCATGGGTGGGGTAGGCGACTTCTCGCTGAGCAGTTCCATCAGCTCGACCCACGTCAAGGCCAACGAGGCCATTACCTTGAAACTGACCATCAAGGGATCGGGCAACTTGAAATACCTGAAGAACCCCGAGTTGCAGTTGCCCAACGATTTCGACACCTACGACCCCAAGGTCGATGTGAATGTGAAGGCTTCGGCCGGTGGGGTGAGCGGAACCCGCACGGTAGAGTACACCACCATTCCCCGCTTTGCCGGTACGTTCAAAATCCCGGCCGTAGAGTTCTCGTACTTCGACATCAAGAGCAAGAGCTACAAAACCCTGCGTACCGAAGCGTATGAGATTACGGTCGACAAGGGTGCTCCCGGCAGCGGAGGAAAGACCGTCACCAACTTCTCCAACAAAGAGGATTTGAAGCTGCTCAACCAGGATATTCACTATATCAAGCTGGACAAGATGAATCTGGTACAGACCCCGACCCTCTATATCGACAACTGGGTTTACTGGTTGTGGTACATCGTCCCGGCTCTGGCATTCATTGTCTTTGTCATCATCAACCGCAAGCAGGCCAAGGCTAACGCCAATGTGGCTCTGATGAAGAATCGGAAAGCCAACAAGGTAGCCTCGAAACGGTTGAAGGTAGCCGGCAAATACCTGAAGAACCACGACCGGGAGCACTTCTACGACGAGGTACTCAAGGCCGTATGGGGATACCTGAGCGATAAACTCGGGTTGCCCAATTCGGAGCTGACCAAAGACAACGTGGCTGCCGAGCTGGAGAAATACGGTGCCAGTGCCGAACTGATAGCCGAGTTCAACGACATACTGGGCCGTTGCGAGTTTGCCCAATATGCACCCTCGCAGACCGACGAGGCTATGGACGAGCTCTATACTCAGACGGTCGAGGCCATCGGTAAAATGGAAAATACGGTGAAAAAGTAAAACACAACGAAGATGAAAAAGATAATCATATACATGCTCTTTGTCGTCGCCGGCGTGACGACGATGTTTGGCCAGGAGACCCTGCAACAGGCCAACGAAGCCTATGCTCAGGAGGACTATATCAAGGCTATCGAACTCTATGAGCAGACGGCCCGGGAGCAGGGCGTGTCGTCCGACCTCTACTACAACCTGGGCAATGCTTACTACAAGCACAACGAGTTTGCCAAGGCTATTCTGAACTACGAGCGGGCGCTGTTGCTGAACCCCGGTAACGAGGATGCCCGTTTCAACCTCGATATGGCCAACACGCACATTGTCGACAAGATAGACCCCGTGGGGCGTTTCTTCCTCGCGGTGTGGATCGACTCGATGCGCAGCTTCTTGTCGTCCAACACGTGGGCTGTCATCGGTATCGTCGCCTTCTTCCTATTCCTGGGCGGTTGCTATCTCTACCTCTTCACGCGGTCGGTACGGTTGAAGAAGATAGGTTTCTTCGGCGGTATCGTCATACTGCTTGTCGCCATCATGGCCAACTGGTTCGCCTGGGGCTTGAGCGACAAGATGGAGCGCCGCAGCGAGGCTATCGTGTTTGCCGCTACGGTACCGGCCAAGAGCTCGCCATCGGAGAGCGGTACCGACCTCTTTGTCCTGCACGAAGGAACCAAGGTGGTGATTCTGGACAAGGTGAGCGACTGGTACGAGGTGAAGATAAGCGATGGCAACCGCGGGTGGCTGCCGTCGTCGTCCATAGAAATCATTTAAACGAAAGACAGAAGTGCTGGAACAGTTAATCGAGTGGGATAAAACGGTCTTCCTGTTTTTGAACCATACCCACACACCCTTTTGGGATCATTTCATGTGGATATACACGGGGCGTCTCACATGGGCACCCCTCATAGTCGCCCTGCTCTTTGTGCTGTTCCGGAAGAACTGGAAAGAGGCTACCCTCGTCGTGGTTGCCCTGGCGCTCACCATCACCCTCTGCGACCAGTTTGCCTCGACCCTGTGCAAGCCCTATTTCGCCCGGTTCAGGCCGGCACAAGACCCCGACTTCTCACCTCTTGTACAGATTGTAAACGGGTACAGAGGAGGGCGCTACGGCTTCATCTCGAGCCATGCCGCCAACAGTTTCGGAGCCGTGGTGTTGCTGGCGCTGATATTCCGCAACCGGCTTTTTACCATAACCGGCCTTGCGTGGGCAGCCGTCAACTGCTACTCGCGCATCTATCTGGGGGTACACTATCCAGGCGACATTCTGGCCGGTACGATAGCCGGTGTCGTCATTGCCTTACTCATATATATAATGTGGAAGAGAGTCCGCTACATGCTGTGGCAGCGGCACCGCTTGCCACAACGGCAGTCGCCTTACTGTAAAGACCCCGGTATTGCGATTGCGACTACGGTCATCTATTTGAGCGTGGTAGCTATCTCGGTCTATGCACTCGTCGCAATCTATTTTTGAAAGCCCGCAAAATTTTGGCTGCAAAATTTGGAAATAAAGAAAATAGAACTTAAATTTATTGCGTATTCAAAAGAGTACAATTAACCGAATAATTAACCATAAAAAACCATTACCCTTATGACTAAGACAATCACATTTAACGAACTTCGTCGCATCAAAGACAGTTTGCCCGATGGTTCCATGCATAGAATAGCCGACGAGTTGAATGTTACCACCCAAACCGTGCGTAACTATTTTGGAGGAACCAATTATTCATTTGGGAAAAATTGTGGTCTTCATATCGAACCGGGACCCGACGGCGGTATCGTTGTGCTCGACAATACACAAATCTACGATATGGCTATTCGTATTTTGGAAGAAGAAAACAATAAGAAATAAATCATAGTTAAATAAACAGATCGACCATGAAGAAAGACCGCTTAATCACACTGGCCATTCACACCTATCCGAAGGCTCTCATCTTAAAGGGCATTTTGGAGAGCCAGGGTATAGCCGTCGCCATTCAGAATGTCAATCTGTTGAAACCAGTCATTTCTCCGGGGGTGCGAGTGCGAATCCACGAAAAAGATTTGCCTCACGCCCTCGAGATTTTAGAGACCGATCCGGTTTTCGGTAAATCGGAAGTCTCGGAAAAACCGCAGAAAAACCGAATCCTTATCCCGATTGATTTCTCCGACTATTCGTTGTTGGCCTGTCGGCTGGGGTTTGATTTTGCGGAGGCCCATCAGGCCGAAGTCGTATTGCTTCATACCTTCTTGTCTCCTTTCTCCATGGGGTCTCTCTCGTTGGCCGAGACGATCAGTCATGAATTGAAAGAAAGTGAAGAACATAAACTATTATTTGCAAAGGCCAATCGTGAGATGACATCCTTTTGTGAAAAGTTGCACCAGTTGATGGTCGAGGGCGCCATCCCTCAGGTCCCCTTTATATATAGGGTATGTGAAGGGGTGCCTGAAGATACGATCATCCTGATGGCAAAAGAGTTGAACCCGTCGCTCATTGTTATGGGGTCAAGGGGAAAGACCCGAAAGGAGATAGACCTGATAGGAAGCGTTACGGCCGAAGTGGTAGACAACGGCAATTTCCCGGTGTTTGCCATACCCGAGGGATTCACGCATACCCATGTGAGCGATATTAAGAATGTGGCCTTCTTTACCAACTTCGACCAGCAGGATTTAATCTCGCTCGACACCTTCATGCGCCTGTTCCAGAACTATTCGTTCGGGATACGGTTCTTCCATTTGACCGAGAAAAGCGATGCCTGGACCGAGATAAAGCTGGCCGGCATACGCGACTACTGTCAGTCGCATTATCCCGGTCGGGAAATCGACTACAAGATACTCGGCGAGGAGAATTTCCTCGACAACGTAGAGCGCCTGTTCCAGGAGGCATCGATCGATGTCATGGTGGTGCCCAACCGCAAGCGCAACATCTTTGCCCGCCTCTTCAACCCCAGCATCGCCCATAAGATGCTGTTCCACACCGATACTCCGCTTATCGCCATACCCTCTTGATTCGGGTTGTAGCCTCGAGGTACTCCGGGCCGACAGGAATCTTTGTCAGTTTTCATTCACTTCGAGTTATACGCAAAGGTGACGTTTTGTCATATTTCGAGCCAATATATCGTTTGGCATGAAATTGGCTGTATCACCAGTGTCTGCACTTCTTGTACAGATAAAAATACAAAAATAAAAGTATAACTAAAATAAATAACCATGACAATTAAACCGTTAGCAGACAGAGTATTGGTGCTTCCAGCTCCTGCAGAAGAGAAAACAATCGGCGGTATTATTATCCCTGATTCGGCCAAAGAAAAACCCCTCAAAGGTGAAGTAATAGCCATCGGCAATGGTACCAAAGACGAGGAAATGGTAGTTAAACCCGGTGATACCGTTTTGTACGGCAAATATGCGGGCACCGAAATCGAACTGGACGGCGAGAAATATCTGATTATGAGACAGTCGGATATTTTGGCTATCCTTTAATGCGTTTCATGTTTAATTTTTAGAAGGAAAAAGAACTATGGCTAAAGAAATTAAATTCAATATTCAGGCTCGTGAAGAACTGAAAAAAGGTGTAGACGAGTTGGCTAATGCCGTTAAAGTCACCCTGGGTCCTAAAGGTCGTAACGTCATCATCGAGAAAAAATTCGGTGCTCCCCACATCACGAAAGATGGTGTGACGGTTGCCAAAGAGGTTGAACTGGAAGACCCGTTCCAGAACATGGGTGCCCAGTTGGTTAAAGAGGTTGCCTCGAAGACGGGCGACGATGCCGGCGACGGTACGACTACGGCTACCGTATTGGCTCAGGCTATCGTAAACGTAGGTCTTAAGAACGTGGCTGCCGGTGCCAACCCCATGGATTTGAAACGTGGTATCGACAAAGCCGTGGCCAAAGTGGTAGAAGGCATCAGAGAGCAGGCTCAAGAGGTTGGCGACGACTTCGAGAAAATCGAATCGGTTGCCCGCATCTCGGCCAACAACGATAGCGAAATAGGCCAACTCATCGCCGAGGCCATGAAGAAGGTTAAGAAAGAGGGTGTCATCACCGTCGAAGAGGCCAAAGGTACCGACACGACTGTCGATATTGTAGAAGGCATGCAGTTCGACCGCGGTTACATTTCGCCCTATTTCGTAACCAATACCGAGAAGATGGAGTGCGAAATGGATACGCCTTACATCTTGATTTACGACAAGAAGATTTCGGTTCTGAAAGATATGCTTCCCGTACTCGAAGCTACCGCACAGACGGGTCGTCCTCTGCTCATCATTGCCGAGGATGTAGACAGCGAGGCTCTGGCTACGCTGGTTGTAAACCGCTTGCGTGGTTCGCTCAAGGTATGTGCCGTGAAGGCTCCTGGCTTTGGCGACCGTCGTAAAGAGATGCTCGAAGATATTGCCGTATTGACCGGTGGTGTCGTTATCTCCGAAGAGAAAGGTTTGAAACTCGAATCGACCACTATCGAAATGTTGGGTCGTGCCGAGAAGGTTACCGTAAACAAAGAGAACACGACTATCGTCAATGGTATGGGCAGCAAAGAGTCTATCGCCGCTCGTGTAGCTCAAATCAAGGCTCAAATCGAAACGACTACCTCCGACTACGATCGTGAGAAACTGCAAGAGCGTCTGGCCAAATTGGCTGGTGGTGTTGCCGTTCTCTATATCGGTGCCGCTTCTGAAGTAGAAATGAAAGAGAAGAAAGACCGTGTAGACGATGCCTTGAGCGCAACGAGAGCCGCTATCGCCGAAGGTATCGTACCGGGTGGTGGTGTTGCCTACATCCGTTGTATTCCCGCCTTGGATGGCTTGAAAGGTGCCAACGAAGACGAGACTACTGGTATCGAAATCGTAAAACGCGCCATCGAAGAGCCGTTGCGTCAAATCACCGCTAATGCCGGTGTAGAAGGTGCCGTAGTAGTACAACGCGTAAAAGACGGTAAAGGCGACTTCGGTTACAATGCCCGCACCGATTCTTACGAAACCTTCTTCGCAGCCGGTGTAATCGACCCTGCCAAAGTAACTCGTGTAGCTCTTGAGAACGCCGCTTCTATCGCCGGTATGTTCTTGACTACCGAATGTGTAATCGCCGATAAGAAGGAAGAGAATCCTGCTCCTGCCATGCCGGCTGCCGGTATGGGTGGAATGGGCGGCATGATGTAATCCCGCAATTCTTCCGACATCCTATAACAGGGAGTACTCCAAGTGAGTGCTCCCTTTTTTTGTGCCGACAAGTCCATAAAATTGCTCGTGGCATGCAGGTATTTGATGACGATATTCTCTATATTTGTAGAATATAGGGGGCGTCTCAGCATAAAAAATCAAGCGAGCTTGTTTTTCTACTTTCGACTTTTCCTATATTTGTAAATGCTAATACCCATGAAAAAGGACAATATGAAACCGATAACAGCCATTGTAGTTTTTTTCTCATTGATGCTTCCGTCTCTCGTGTTAGGCTTTGGAAATTATGCAACCACCAAAGAGAATATTATAGCAGATGTAAATCAGGCTTTGGCACAAACTATTTTAGATAAAAACGCCGACCACATTACGGTCGATACATTGAGGGTTTTCAGGTCTAAATTGAAAATAGACGAGTTGAGAGAGACCTCTTATCTGTCGATTTGTACAGAGGCCCCCAGCAATGTAACCTTTTGCAGCGATACGATGAGTTACAAGGTGGGTGACGAGCGGTTGTATATCCGAGCCTATCCTAACTGTTCGAAGGCCGCGATATTTGGCATGTCGGGACAAAAGATTCCCTCTATCCTGTTTCTCCTCAGTTTGATATGGGGCGCATTCTCACTGATGTATTTGAGAACGAAATCGCTTGACTGTTATTCGGTTGAGCCGGAAACAATAACCGTAGGGACATTGCATTTTTCCAAATCTTCAAATCGTTTTTGGGATGAGAAGAGGCAGGAGATATATTTCACTCCAATGCAGCATCGGTTGATGCAGATGTTTATAGCGGCAGACGGTCATCGATTGTCGGTGGAAGAGATATGTCACACGCTTTGGCCCGGGAAAGAAGATGCTCGCGATACTCTTTATACATTGGTTCGCCGGATAAAGCCGGTTTTGGGAAAAGCATGTAATGTGAAGATTGAGGCAGAAAAGGGGCATTTTTATGTGCTCAAAACGGAGAAGAGCTGATTATCAGCATATTGTTGGCTAAATGTCAGCCAAATGTCAGCTCTTTTATAACGGCCTTTTATCGCCTTGCTCATATATTTGTCAGCAAAAAACGGCAAATTATGAAGAAGGTGAGAACAATCGTTGCGACTCTTTTAGGAATACTGTTTCCGGTATCGGCTTGGGCACAAGGTTGGGTAAGAGGTGTGGTCGTAGATTCGGTGAACAGTCCTGTTGCAGGAGCCTCGGTGAGGCTGTATCAGGAACACAATACATCAAGCCGTAAAGGGGGCACGACCAATCGGAACGGGCAATTCGAACTGGAGAAGATAGCCGATGGTAAATATATATTGAACATCTCTTTTTTAGGTTATGAAGATTACTCTACGGAAATCGCGGTAGCCGGGAATACAGATGTCGGGCTTATTATCCTGAAAGAACGGCCCCTCGATTTGGACGAAGTAGTCGTGTCTGCCAGCCTGGTAAAACGGTTTGCCGATAAGAAGGAGTATAGACTGACCTCAGCCGAAAAGAGTCGATACAGCAGTGCATTGTCGGCGTTGGAGTTCCTGCCCAAGATTCAAGTTCTTGACCAAAGTGTTTCGTCGGTAGATGGCAAGGCCGTGAAGATTCTGATCAATGGCATACCATCAACGCCGATAGACTTGTCTGTTATATCGCCTGAGGATATTGCCAAAATCGACTATTACACCCAACCGCCCGTCCAATACTCCAACATGGGGCTGGGGGCCGTAATCAATGTGGTGACCCGGGAAAAACAGAATGGAGGGTCGGTCGGTGTCAATACTCAGAATGCCGTGACCACAGGATTTGGCAACAATGTCGTCAACTTCAAATACAACTGGGGCCATTCGCAGATTGGTGTGACATACAATATCAATTACAGAAACTATAACAAAAGGGTGCTGGACGAAGAAATGGCCTATTCCGTCGGCGGAACAGATTTTGAAAAGAGAAAGAGCGGGCGCAACAGCCCGTATGCTTATGAGCAGCAGATGGCCGAAATCAGCTTCAACAATGCAAAAGCAGACAACTATCTGTTCAGTGCAAAACTCTCCTTCAACTCATTGAATCGCAGACGGTCATCGGTGCAGGACATTCTGTCAAGCGTGGACGGCAAGGAATCCCATAAAACAGGGGAGAGTCAGGATAAAGACAAATACATCAGTCCGGTCATGGATATGTATTTCAGTAAATCGTTCGGTTCCAAACACGAGCTTATTGTGAATCTCGTCGGTACATACTACAAATCGGACTATGATTATGAGTATCAGGAATTACAGGAAGCAGAACCCGATTTTGAAACGGCGACGGTAATACATACCGACAAGTATTCGGTTATTGGAGAAGCGTTGTATACCTACAAAATGAAAACGGCGAATCTGTATGCAGGGGCCCGATACATGTACAACAACAGCATTCAGAACAACTTACCGTTGAACAACAAGATAACGGCCCATGAGATCTATTCCTATCTGGGAATAACCGGCATGTGGGGCGACAGATTCAATTACAGCATCAGCGCTGGTGTAAACAACAACATATTTACCACCATCGAAAACAAGA
Organism: uncultured Barnesiella sp.; assembly: GCF_946496565.1. Lineage (NCBI taxonomy): Bacteria > Pseudomonadati > Bacteroidota > Bacteroidia > Bacteroidales > Barnesiellaceae > Barnesiella > uncultured Barnesiella sp. The sequence goes on along the minus strand of NZ_CAMMHD010000002.1, from coordinate 254,391 downwards.
CCTACAACTTCACCTATTTCCGTCCTCAGGTGAAATTGGGGTATTTCATAGACCCGAGCTCCGACCTGATGTTCAATTATGAAATAAATACCGAAAACCCGTCAGTCTCTTCGTTGACTTATAATCCATATTATAAAGATCCCAATTACATCTTTGTCGGGAACCCCCGTTTGACGCCAAGCAACAACCACGATTTTTCAGTCTCCTATTTCAAAGGGTTCAAGAAGTTGGTAATCAATGCAGAAGTGGGGTATTCATATACAAAAGATGCTATCGCCCCGATTTTCCAATCGGATCATACAAACATCATCGAAACATTCGGGAATCTGGATGATGCACAGAACATGAAAGTCAGCCTTTTTTTACAGTGGTATCCATTCGCCAACAATATGCTCAGGTTGAGACTCTACTCCGAAGTGTTCCATCAGATAAATAAATGGGGCGCCTCGAAATGGGACCATACGGGCTATTCCATCATACCCTCGGTATATCTTGCCTATCGTCAATGGGGATTGCAGGTGTTCTATCAAACTCAGAAGAAATCCCTTATCGGACAGACGACGAGAAATATACCCAGTATGGCATCGGTAGAGTTCTCTTATAAACCCATTAAAAACCTGACCCTCACCGGTGGTATAAGATACCCGTTCTATGACTCTTGGAAACAGGTCTCATCCGTATCTGGAACATCGCTTCTGCGACGGACGGAAACCGAAAGAATCGTCAACAATGCCAATATGGTATATGTCAATCTCGTTTATAACTTCTCATTTGGCCAGTCTGAATCGGGCGTGAAATTGAAAATGCAGAACCGGGATAAGGATTCCGGAATCTTGAACAGAAATTGATACGACTGAAAACCGATGAAGGTGTGGGGGGAGAGTCTGAGGACAATGGAGCCAACAGATTCTCCTTCTCGCTTGTTTATAAGGTTGTGGAGCAGGAGAGGGGTATCCCGTTTTGAGGAATGCTGCACCCCGAGCAATCGGTTATCGGTTCGTGCAGGTTTTCTCTCGGCTATTCTTTCCGGCTTCGGGTTTTGTTGTATTTTTGCACCGTGAAAGCTATCTATATCTTTTTAGGCGGACTATCTCTCGGCTTGGGTGTAGCCGGTATATTCCTGCCACTGTTGCCTACCACGCCCTTTCTGTTGCTGTCGGCCGCCCTGTGGCTGCGCAGTTCGCCTCGGTTGTACCAATGGCTTTTGAATCACAAGCGGCTGGGACCCTATATCAGCGACTTCCTCGAGCACAAGGCCATACCGCTGCGGGTGAAGGTCATCTCGGTATCGCTGGTGTGGATTACGCTGCTCTACTGTGCCCTGTTTGTGGCCCGGGTGTGGTGGCTCGCTTTGCTCTTCGTGCTGCTGGCCGTGGCCCTGTCGTGGCATATTCTTTCGTACAAGACCCGCAAATAAATAACCGTTGTCAATATCTGAATCCGATGGAGAGAAAGGCGTTCCCGCAATTGTCGAGCCCCGAGGTGTGCGAATCGATAAACCGGTAACCCAACTCGACGACAGGCGAGAACCTGTACGACTTGAGATACCAGGCCAACGATACATCGTAGCTCGAGCGTTTCCACGAAGGACAGCCCACACTGCTCAATGCCTTGGCCCGTATATCGAGGGCATGGATGCTTTTCACACTGTCAAGCAGTTTTACACCCAGGCCACCGCCTATGCCGACTCCGTTATAATAGGTTTTGACGCCTTCATTTTTATACAGGGAAATGTTGTCTTCTGCGGTAACGAAGAGATAGGCGATAGAGACAAACTCTACCTGAGACTTGAATGAAAAGTCAACGGGCGTTATTCCTTTATTTTCCATTCCTGTTCCGGCAGAGAATTCGAAGTGTACCCGGTCCATGAAATTTTGTGCATTCGTCTCGACTGTTGCAAGGGCGAGCAACAGCGTAGCCGCATAAATAAATTTTCTCATCTTGCTACCGTGTTGTGTTTGATCAAGGCTTTTGTCGTTTCAGGGAATCGTATGAAACGGCTTCTCTGAATCATGAGCATAAAGATAAGAATTTATTCGTTTTATACAAAAAAAGGGATAATAAAAAAGCGCGGCCTTCCCGGTCGAAGGTCGCGCTTTTATGCGGTTCAGAGTTTTCTCACATTACTTGTATTCGTCCCAGCTCTTGATTTGAATATCGTCGATATTCAGGCTGCAGAAGGCTTCGATAAAGGCCGAAGCCAACCGGGCATTGGTGATGAGCGGGATGTTGAAGTCGATGGCGGCACGGCGTATCTTGTAGCCGTTGTCGAGCTCTTTCTGTGTCAGGTTCTTGGGAATGTTCACCACCAGGTCTATCTGCTTGTTGTGCAGCATCTCCAGGGCCTGCGGCTCGTGGTCGCTCTCGCTGGGCCAGTATACCTTCACGGCCGGGATACCGTTGTCGGTGAGGAACTGATGGGTTCCGCCCGTGGCAAAGAGGTTGTATCCCTTCTTGTGCAAAAGTTGGGCCGCCTCGAGCATATCGGCTTTCTGTTTGGCGCTACCGGTCGAGAGCAGGATGTTCTTCTTCGGAATCTGGTAACCCACCGAGAGCATGGCTTTCAGGATAGCTTCGCTCGTGTCGAGGCCCAGACAGCCTACCTCGCCGGTCGATGCCATGTCGACACCCAGTACGGGGTCGGCTTTCTGCAGACGGGAGAAGGAGAACTGCGAGGCCTTGATGCCCACGTAGTCGAGGTCGAACTCGTTTTTGCCCGGTTTCTCTACCGGCAACCCCATCATCACCTTCGTAGCCAGTTCGATGAAGTTGATTTTCAAAACCTTCGATACGAACGGGAAGCTGCGCGAGGCTCGCAGGTTACACTCGATTACCTTGATGTCGTTGTTCTTGGCCAGGAACTGGATGTTGAAGGGACCCGATATATTGAGCGCCTGGGCTATCTGCCCGGCCACCTTCTTGATGCGTCGCACGGTCTCGACATAGAGCTTTTGCGGCGGGAACTGTATGGTGGCGTCGCCCGAGTGTACACCGGCAAACTCGATGTGCTCCGAGATGGCGTAGATGATGATTTCGCCATTGCGGGCCACGGCATCCATCTCGATCTCTTTGGCATGCTGGATAAACTCGCTCACTACGACCGGGTGTTTCTTCGATACGTTGGCGGCCAGTTGCAGGAACTGTTCCAGCTCGGCGTTGTTCGAGCAGACGTTCATCGCAGCACCCGAGAGCACATACGAGGGACGAACCAGCACGGGGTAACCCACCTCTTTCACGAAGTCGTAGATGTCGGCCAGCGAGGTCAGCTCGCGCCAACGCGGCTGGTCGATACCCAGCGAGTCGAGCATCGACGAGAATTTGTGTCGGTCTTCGGCGTGGTCTATGCTGTCGGCCGTCGTGCCCAATATGCTCACGTGCTGCTCGTCGAGGCGCGTGGCCAGGTTGTTGGGAATCTGTCCGCCGGTCGAGAGAATTACGCCGTGAGGATTCTCGAGTTCGAGAATATCCATCACCCTCTCGAAGGTCAGCTCGTCGAAGTAGAGGCGGTCGCACATGTCGTAGTCGGTCGATACCGTTTCGGGGTTGTAGTTGATCATTACACTGCGGTAGCCCTCTTTGCGAATGGTATTCAGGGCCTGCACGCCGCACCAGTCGAACTCAACCGAAGAGCCTATGCGGTAAGCACCCGAACCCAGTACCACAATCGACTTGTGGTCGCCCAGGTACTTCACATCGTTGGCGATGCCGCTGTAGGTCAGGTACAGATAGTTGGTCTGTGCCGGATACTCGGCGGCCAGCGTGTCGATCTGCTTCACCACGGGGACGATGCCGAGCGATTTACGGAACTGGCGCACCCACTGCATGTGGTAGTCTTCCATCTTCTCTTTCCAGATGGCGCGGGCTATCTGGAAATCGGAGAAGCCCTGTATCTTGGCCCGACGCATGAGGTCGTAGTATTCCTGAGGATTCTCGGCGCGGGTAATCGACTCGTCGAGCTCTTCCAGGTCGTGAGCCGTGCGCACGATATTCATCAGTTTTTGCAGGAACCAGCAGTCTATTTTGGTCAGTTCGTGTATCTGGTCTACCGTATAACCGGCGCGCATGGCCTTGCTGATGACAAAGATACGTTTGTCGGTAGGTTCGTGCAGCGACTTGTCGATATTGGGAATAACCAGTTCCTTGTTCTCCACGAAGCCGTGCATGCCCTGACCAATCATGCGCAGACCTTTCTGGATAGCCTCCTCGAAGGTGCGGCCGATGGCCATTACCTCGCCGACCGATTTCATGCTGGAGCCCAGCTCGCGGTCTACGCCCTGGAATTTGCCCAGGTCCCAACGGGGTATTTTGCAGACAATGTAGTCGAGAGCCGGCTCGAAGAAGGCGCTGGTCTCTTTGGTGACCGAGTTTTTCAGGTCGAACAGGCCATAGCCCAAACCCAGTTTGGCAGCCACGAAGGCCAACGGATAACCCGTAGCTTTCGAGGCGAGGGCCGACGAGCGGCTCAGACGGGCATTCACCTCGATTACCCGGTAGTCTTCCGACTTGGGGTCGAAGGCATACTGCACGTTACACTCGCCCACGATGCCGATGTGGCGGATAATGCGGATAGCCAGTTCGCGCAATTTGTGATATTCGCTGTTGGTGAGTGTTTGCGACGGAGCCACCACGATACTTTCGCCCGTGTGGATACCCAGCGGGTCGAAGTTCTCCATGTTACATACCGTGATGCAGTTGTCGTAGCGGTCGCGCACCACCTCGTATTCAATCTCTTTCCAGCCTTTGAGCGATTTCTCTACCAGAATCTGGGGCGAGAACGACAGCGCCTTTTCGGCTTTCAACCGCAGCTCCTCTTCGTTGTCGCAGAAACCGCTGCCCAATCCACCCAGCGCATAGGCAGCCCGGATGATGATGGGGTAGCCCAGCTCGGCGGCAGCCTGAACTGCATCTTCTATCGAGTTGACGGCCTCGCTCTTGATGGTCTTGACATCGATTTCGTCGAGTTTTTTGACGAAGAGTTCGCGGTCTTCGGTATCCATGATGGCCTGTACCGGCGTACCCAATACCTTCACGTTATATTTCTCGAGCGTGCCGGCCTGATAGAGCTGCACACCGCAGTTGAGAGCCGTTTGTCCGCCGAAGGCCAGCAGGATGCCGTCGGGTTGCTCCTTTTGGATAACCCGCTCGACGAAGTAGGGGGTAACCGGCAGGAAGTAAATCTTGTCGGCCACGCCCTCCGAGGTTTGTACCGTGGCGATGTTGGGGTTGATCAAAACCGTCGTGATGCCTTCCTCTTTGAGGGCTTTCAAGGCCTGCGACCCGGAATAGTCAAATTCACCGGCTTCACCTATTTTCAAGGCTCCGGAGCCTAACAGCAATACTTTCTTTATTTTTTTAATCTCTTCTTGGTTCATAGGTATGGTATTTCCGGGTTTACAACAGTTTTACAAATTCGTCGAACAAGAACTCGGTGTCGGTAGGACCGCTGGCAGCCTCGGGGTGGAACTGGGCCGAGAAGTAGGGTTTCGATTTGTGACGTATCCCTTCGTTGGTGCCGTCGTTCATGTTGATGAAGAGCGGTTCCCAGTCGGCTCCCAGAGTCGAGTTGTCTACGGCAAAGCCATGGTTCTGCGAGGTAATGAAGCAGCGGTTTGTGCCCACCTGGCGCACCGGTTGGTTGTGGCTGCGGTGTCCGTATTTGAGTTTGTAGGTGCGGGCCCCTCCGGCTTTCGACAGCAGTTGGTTGCCCATGCAGATGCCGAAAATGGGTTTCGTGCCGTTCATGGCCTGGCGTATGTGGTCTACGGTAATGCCGCACATGTCGGGGTCGCCCGGGCCGTTCGAGATGAACAGGCCGTCGTACTCGAGCGTGTTGAAGTCGTAGTCCCAGGGCACGCGAATGACGGTCACGTTGCGCTTGAGCAGGCAGCGGATGATGTTGTGCTTCACGCCGCAGTCGACCAGCACCACTTTCTTATCGCCGTTTCCATAGCGAATCACCTCTTTGCAGCTCACCTTGGCTACCAGATTGGTAAGGTTGGGGTCTACGAACTCGATGTCGTCGCCGCCTTCGATTACGATTTTGCCTTTCATGGAGCCGTGCTCTCTCAATCGCTTGGTCAACTCGCGGGTGTCGATGTCGTAGATACCCACAATCTCTTCTTCCTTCAGCCAGTCGGCCAAACTCTTGGCGGCATTCCAGTGGCTGTATTCAAACGAGTAGTCCGATACGACCAGCGCTTCGACGTGGATTTTTTCCGATTCGTAGAATCGTGACAATCCATTTACCTCTTCACGTCGAGGCACTCCGTAATTTCCGATAAGCGGGTAGGTGGTCACTAAGATTTGTCCGGAGTAGGAGGGGTCGGTCAGGCTTTCGGGATAGCCCATCATTGCGGTGTTGAAGACGACCTCGCCGGCAACAGGTTTTTCGTAGCCAAATGATTTCCCGACGAATACGGTACCATCATCCAGGATTAGAGAAGCCTTTTTTGTTGTTTGCATTACGATAGAATTATATATGTATTAGTAATTAGCTTAAGTAAGTAGGGTGGATTTCTATCGTGAAAACCATGCAAAGATAGGAAAAAAATCCCTATTCCGCAGGTTTTACCGCCAGATTGTAAAAATAAATTTTCGAACTGTGCATCGGCTGTACGGGAGGGTAGTTAAATGTGTTGCTGTTTTTATAATATATAAATGTATTTATACAATATTTATACTTTCAATCTGTAAGTATGTTTGTCAAAAAGGGTAATTTTGCAACAAAATAATTGCATTTAGTTTTCGAAAACCGAAATGTTGTATCAAAAAGAGTGTTCTTATGAGATTCACGAAAATGCAAGGTGCAGGCAATGACTATATTTACCTGAATGGATTTGAACCGTTGTCTGCCGACTTGGGCGAGTTGGCCCGACAGATGAGCGACCGGCATTTGGGGGTGGGTTCCGACGGATTGGTGATTATCATGCCCTCGGAGAGTTGTGACTTCAGAATGCGGATGTTCAACTCGGACGGCAGTGAAGCCGAGATGTGCGGAAATGCTTCGCGCTGCGTAGGCAAATATGTATATGACAAGGGGATGACCACCAAAAAGGAGTTGACTCTCGAGACGCTTGCCGGCGTCAAACACCTCACACTGCATATTCAAGACAATAAGGTCGAACAGGTTACGGTCGATATGGGTGAGCCCATATTGTCGGCTCCCGATATACCGGTAAATCTTTCGGAGAGTCCTGTCGTATCGCAACCTCTCGAGATTGAGGGGAATCGTTTTGCCATCACCTGCGTGTCGATGGGTAACCCGCATGCGGTTATCTTTCTCGACGACATGGACCGCTACGACCTGCATCACATCGGGTCGCTGATCGAGCATCACGAACTCTTCCCGCGGCGCACCAATGTCGAGTTTGTCGAGGTGCAGTCGCCACAACACCTGAGAATGCGCGTGTGGGAACGCGGGGCCGGCGAGACTCTGGCGTGCGGAACCGGCGCTTGTGCTACGCTGGTGGCTGCCGTACTGAATGGCAAGTCTGACCGCCGGGCCAAGCTGCATCTGCTGGGTGGAGATTTGTCGATCGAGTGGAACGAACAAAACAATCGAATTTACATGACTGGCGGTGCCGTCACCGTATTTGAGGGTGAATGGCCCGACGATAATAATAGAAGTATATGGTATTGATTAATGAAAATTATTTGAAGCTCGCAGAGAGCTATCTGTTTTCAGATATAAAGAAGAAAGTAAACGCCTATAAGGAGCAGAACCCCGAGGCCCGCATCATCAGCCTGGGCATAGGCGATGTGACGCGGCCCATCGTCCCGGCCATCATCGAGGCGCTGCACAAGGCAGTCGACGAGATGGGTCGTGCCGAGACCTTCAGGGGGTATGGTCCCGAGCAGGGATACCGTTTCCTGCAGGAGCGCATTATCGAACACGACTTCAGAACGCGAGGCGTTGAACTCGATCCCGACGAAATTTTTGTCGGCGACGGTGCCAAGAGCGACCTGGGTAACATCGGCGATATTCTGAGTGTGAAGAATCGGGTGGCCGTGACCGACCCGGTTTATCCCGTCTATGTCGATACCAACGTGATGGCCGGTCGAGCCGGCGAGTTGGCCGGCGATGGGGAGCACTGGAGCCAAATCGTGTATATTCCCTGTACGGCCGAGAACAACTTCGTGCCGGCTCTGCCCACCGAACGCCCCGACATTATCTATCTGTGCTACCCCAACAACCCCACGGGAACCGCATTGTCGAAAACTGAACTGCAAAAGTGGGTCGACTATGCCCGTGAAAACGAGTCGCTCATCCTCTTCGATGCGGCTTACGAGGCCTTCATCCACGAAGAAGATATTCCGCACAGCATCTACGAAATGGAGGGAGCCAAAGAGGTAGCCATCGAGTTCCGCAGCTTCTCCAAGACAGCCGGTTTCACCGGTCTGCGTTGCGGCTATACCGTAGTGCCCAAGGCGTTGAAACTCTACGACGCAGCCGGCAAAAAGGTGATGGTGAACCCGCTGTGGAACCGCCGGCAGACAACCAAATTCAATGGCACTTCCTATATTGTGCAACGAGCTGCCGAAGCTGCATATAGTCCGCTGGGTAACAAGCAGATAAAAGAGTCTATCGAGTACTATATGCGCAATGCCCGGCTCTTGAAAGAGTCGCTTCAGAATGTCGGGTTGAAAATATTTGGAGGAGATAATGCTCCATATATTTGGGTAAAGACTCCCGATGGATTATCTTCGTGGAAGTTTTTCGATCGTCTGTTGCACGAGTGTCATATCGTAGGTACTCCCGGAGTCGGGTTCGGCCCCTCGGGCGAAGGATATTTCCGCTTGACGGCCTTCGGACGATACGAGGATACGGTAGAGGCTATTTCGCGTATTCAAAACTGGAAGCTGTAAACAAGAAATAACACAAACTAAACCTAATACATTCAACTATGTCAATGCTAAGATTCAAAGTGACGAAAGAAGCTTTTAGTCGGAAAGCAGTCCCCGTCAATTATCCGAAGGAGAGACCGTCTGAGTATTACGGACGATATGTCTTCAACCGGGAGAAGATGTTCAAGTATCTGCCCAAAAAGACCTACGAAGCCGTAATCGAGGCGATCGACAACAGCACTCCGCTGAGCCGCGAGGTAGCCGATAGCGTCGCTGCCGGCATGCGCAAATGGGCCCTCGAAATGGGTGCTACGCACTATACCCACTGGTTTCACCCGCTCACCGACGGTACGGCCGAAAAGCACGATGCCTTTATCGAGCACGACGGCAAAGGCGGTGTAGTCGAGGAGTTCTCGGGCAAACTGCTCATCCAGCAGGAGCCCGATGCGTCGAGTTTCCCCAATGGCGGTATCCGCAATACCTTCGAGGCTAGGGGATACTCGGCCTGGGATATCTCTTCGCCTGCATTTATACTTGACAAAACGCTGTGTATTCCCACGATATTCATATCGTATACCGGCGAATCGCTCGACTATAAAGCTCCGTTGCTGAAAGCATTGAATAGTGTAAACAAAGCGGCGACTGCCGTTTGCAAATATTTCGACGAGCATGTCAACCACGTTTACTCCTATCTGGGATGGGAGCAGGAGTATTTTCTGGTCGACGAGAGCCTCTATGCCGCTCGTCCCGACCTGGTGCTTACGGGTCGCACCCTTATGGGACACGAGAGTGCCAAGAACCAGCAGCTCGAAGATCACTATTTCGGAGCCATTCCCTCTCGCGTCGAAGCCTTCATGCAAGACCTCGAAATCGAGTGTCACATGTTGGGTATCCCGGTAAAGACCTGTCACAACGAGGTTGCTCCCAACCAGTTCGAGGTCGCTCCTATCTTCGAAGAGACCAACCTGGCCAACGACCACAACCTGCTGCTCATGTCGGTTATGCGCGAAGTGGCCCGTCGGCACAACTTCAGAGTGTTGCTGCATGAGAAGCCTTTCAAGGGCGTAAACGGTTCGGGCAAGCACAACAACTGGTCGCTGGGCACCGATACCGGCGTGTTGCTCTTTGCCCCCGGTAAGACACACAAAGAGAATCTGCAGTTCATTACGTTTATTGTCAATGTAATGGCTGCCGTCTATAAATACAATGGTCTGTTGAAAGCCAGCATCTCGTCGGCTACCAACGGTCACCGTCTGGGTGCCAATGAGGCTCCCCCGGCCATCATCTCCATCTTCATGGGCAAACAGATTAGCGAAATCCTCGCCAAACTGGCCAAGAGCACTTCGGAAGATGTGTTGAACATGAGCGGCAAGTCGGGCTTGAAACTGGATATTGCCCAGATTCCCGAAATCTTGATGGACAATACCGACCGCAACCGTACATCGCCCTTCGCCTTTACCGGCAACCGATTCGAGTTCCGGGCCGTAGGTTCGTCGGCCAACTGTGCCAGCGCCATGATTGCCTTGAATGCTGCCGTGGCCTCTCAGTTGCAGGAGTTCAAACAACGGGTCGATGCCCTCATTGCCGAAGGCAAGGAGAAAGAACAGGCCATCCTCACGGTTCTCAAGGAGCTTATCAACGAGAGCAAAGACATTTGCTTCGACGGCAACGGATACAGCGACGAGTGGAAGGCCGAGGCCGAGCGTCGCGGACTCGATTGCGAAACGAGTGTGCCGCTTATCTTTGACAACTACCTGAAAGACGATGTGGTGAAGATGTTCGAGCGTACCCACGTATTTACCCGCGTCGAACTGCAGGCCCGCAACGAAGTGAAGTGGGAAATCTACACCAAGAAGATACAGATCGAGGCCCGTGTGCTGGGCGACCTGGCCATCAATCACATCGTGCCGGTAGCCACACGGTATCAGTCGCTCCTGCTCGACAACGTGTTCAAAATCAAGAGTCTGTTCCCGGCCGAGAAGAGCGAGCAGATTGCTACGCAAGACATGGAGGTAATCGAGAAGATAGCCTACCACTTGCTCACCATCAAGGAGAAGGTTCACACCATGGTCGAGGCCCGCAAGGTGGCCAACAAGATTGAGAACGAGCGCGAAAAAGCCATTGCCTATCACGACACCGTGGCTCCGCATCTCGACGAGATTCGCTACCACATCGACAAGCTCGAGCTGATGATCGACAACGAGATGTGGCCGCTTCCCAAGTACAGAGAACTGTTGTTTATCCGTTAATGAATATTGAGTGAATAACCTATCGGATAGATGACCCCATGATACAGAAACGAGCTATAACAGACCTGAAAAATCTTGTTGTGGCTCGTTTTGCGTTATGACACTTGCATATCGTTTTTATAAGGATTCGATTTTATGACAGAAGTTATCAAACACGAGTGTGGCATCGCCATGGTGCGGCTGTTGAAACCACTCGCTTATTATCAGCAAAAGTACGGCTCGTACATGTATGGGTTGAACAAGCTCTACCTGCTCATGGAGAAACAACACAACCGGGGGCAGGAGGGGGCCGGGTTGGCTTGTGTGAAACTGCACGCACGTCCGGCCGAAGAGTTTATCTACCGGGAACGCGCCCTGGGAACCGGAGCCATACAAGAGATTTTTGCCAATGTAAAGACACAGATTCAGAATACGCCCCACGATACGACCGATGCCGAGTGGGCGGCCCTGCACCTGCCTTTTGCCGGCGAAGTCTATATGGGCCACCTGCGCTACAGCACCACCGGCCGTTCGGGCCTGTCGTATGTACACCCGTTTTTGCGCCGGGGCAACTGGCGTTCGCGCAACCTGTTGTTGTGCGGCAACTTCAACATGACCAACGTCGACGAGATATTTGAGAGCATTGTGGCCAAGGGGCAACACCCCCGCAGCTATGCCGATACCTTTGTCTTGCTGGAACAACTGGGGCATGCCCTTGATATGGAGAACCAGCGGTTGTACGACCTCTACAAGAAGGAGGGGCTCGACGACATCGAGATTACCGAGTCGATTGAAAACAACCTGAATCTGGCCGAGATACTCAAGAAACCTTCGCGCATCTGGGACGGTGGTTACGTCATCTGCGGCATGACCGGCAGCGGCGACATGTTCTCCTTCCGTGACCCGCGGGGCATACGCCCGGCTTTCTATTATGCCGACGACGAAATTGTGGTCGTGGCATCGGAGCGTCCGGTCATACAAACCACCATGAACCTCTCGGCCGAGCAGGTGAAAGAGCTGCAACCGGGCGAATGTCTGGTGGTGAACCGTCGGGGCGACATGCACATCGAGCAGATTCTCCCGCCGGCCAATTACAGTGCCTGTTCGTTCGAGCGCATCTATTTCTCGCGGGGTAGCGACGTCGACATCTATCGTGAGCGCAAGGAGTTGGGGCGCCACCTGGCCCCCCAGATTCTCAAGAGTGTCGACTACGACCTGGCGCACAGTGTCTTTTCGTTTATCCCCAACACGGCCGAGGTGGCCTTTTACGGTATGCTCGAGGGGTTGGACAGCTATCTGAGCGAACAGAAGCTGGCCCGCATCCGGCAGGCCGACGACAGCCTTACCGACGACGAACTGAGGCAGATACTTTCGCTCAAGGTCCGCTCGGAGAAGGTGGCCATCAAGGACATTAAACTGCGTACCTTCATCGCCGAGGGCGATACCCGCGACGATCTGGCCGCCCACGTCTACGACATCACCTACGGCACGGTAGAACCGGGGGTAGATAATCTGGTGGTTATCGACGACAGTATTGTGCGTGGTACCACGTTGCGGCAAAGTATCATCAAGATACTGGACCGGCTTCACCCGAAAAAAATCATCATCGTTTCGTCGTCGCCGCAAGTGCGTTTTCCCGACTGTTATGGTATAGACATGTCGCGCATGGGCGAGTTTATTGCCTTCAAGGCTGCCATGGAACTGCTGAAAGAGCGGGGCATGCAGTCGGTAATCGACGAGGTATACCGCAAATCCAAAGCACAGCAAAACAGACCCAAAGAGGAGATTGTCAACTATGTAAAGGAGATTTACGCCCCCTTTACTCAGGAGGAGGTGTCGGAGAAGATAGCCCAAATGCTTACCTCCGACGATATTTCGGCCCAAGTCGAGATTATCTATCAGACTCTGGAGGGATTGCATGAGGCTATTCCCAGCCATCCGGGCGACTGGTATTTCTCGGGCGATTATCCTACGCCTGGCGGTAACCGATTGGTAAACAATGCCTTTATAAATTTTGTAGAGGGCGCTGTCAGCAAACGACAACTGTAAGCATACGCTACGAATAGGAACAGAGCGGACCGGTGAGAATAATCGCCGGTCCGCTTTTGTTTTGTAAAATAGTGAAAATATGTTATTATTTATACGGATTATAAATAATATAGGGGTGATATATAGCAATAAATCGGAACAAATTGCGAACTTTGCATTTGGAAACAAAGTTAAACAGATAGAATATGCGGTTGTCCGATTTGAAAACAGGCGATAAAGCCGTTGTTGTTAAAGTGTTAGGTCACGGGGCATTCCGAAAACGGATTATCGAAATGGGGTTTGTCAGAGGACAAACAGTCCTTGTCGAGTTGAATGCTCCGTTGAAAGACCCTATCAAATATAAGATCATGGATTATGAAATCTCGCTGCGGCGCAGCGAGGCTTCGCTGGTCGAAGTGATTACTCCCGAAGAGGCCGAGGCCGTATTTGGTGATGCCAACAAAGCCAGCGGAGAGTCGAAGTTGACTCCTTCGGAGGAGGACGAATGTATAAAACGGGCTCTCTCGAAAAGTACCAAGACCATCAATATCGCCCTGGTGGGAAATCCCAACTGCGGCAAGACCTCGTTGTTCAATATCGCTTCGGGTGCTCACGAGCATGTGGGCAATTACAGTGGTGTGACAGTCGATGCCAAGAAGGGTTTCTTCGAGTATAAAGGCTACCACTTCAATATCTATGACCTGCCGGGTACCTATTCGCTGTCGGCCTATTCGCCTGAAGAGCTGTATGTGCGCCGCTATCTGAAAGACGAGACACCCGATGTGCTGGTGAACGTAGTGGTGGCTTCGAATCTGGAGCGGAATCTCTACCTCACTACCGAGTTAATCGATATGGACTATCGCATGGTCATCGCCCTGAATATGTTCGACGAGCTGGAGCAGAGCGGTGGCAAAATCGACTACAAGTACTTGGGCAACATGATAGGTGTGCCCATTGTTCCCACGGTATCCCGGTCGGGCAAGGGGGTAAACCAGCTGTTCGACACGGTTATCGATGTGTATGAGGGGCGTAACGAATCGGTGCGTCACGTTCACGTCAATCTGGGGAATGTGATTGAAAACGGTATCACTCCGCTGAAAAACCTGCTGAAACAGGACCCCACCTGCACGCGGGAGTTCTCGCCCCGTTATCTGGCCATCAAGACTCTCGAAGGCGATGCCGAGGTGAAAAAAATTCTGGAGGGGGCAGACTCCTATCCCGAACTGATGAAGTTGCGTGACCAGGAGGTGAAAGAGATAGAAGCTACCCTGAACGAAGACATAGAGTCGGCTATTGCCAATGAAAAATATGGCTTCATTTCAGGAGCTTTGGCCGAGACCTATACGCCGGGCGATAAGGAAGAGGCCCGCTCGACACGCATTATCGACTCGTTTGTCACCAACAAACTATTCGGGTTCCCTATCTTTATTCTCCTCATGTGGCTCATGTTCGAAGCCACTTTCTCGTTGGGTGCCTATCCGATGGAGTGGATTGAGAGTTTTGTGGCGTGGCTGTCGGGGCTGGTAGGTACTTATATGCCGGCCGGGCCGCTGAAAGATTTACTCATCGACGGTGTTCTTGGCGGAGTAGGAGGTGTCATTGTGTTTCTGCCCAACATCTTGATACTCTATCTTTTCATTTCGTTTATGGAAGACTCGGGATATATGGCCCGAGCGGCCTTCATCATGGATAAGATCATGCACAAGATAGGGCTGCACGGAAAATCGTTCATTCCTCTGGTCATGGGCTTCGGTTGCAACGTACCGGCCATTATGGCTACCCGCACCATCGAGAGCCGGAGCAGTAGACTGATAACCATACTTATCGACCCGTTTATCTCATGCAGCGCACGCATTCCTATTTATATCCTGCTGGTGGGTACATTTTTCCCACGCTATGCCAGTTTGGTTTTTGTCGGTCTTTATGTGTTGGGCATCGTTGTAGCAGTCGTTACGGCCAAGTTGATGCGCCGCTTTCTCTTTAAGGTCGACGAGACTCCATTTGTGATGGAGTTGCCACCCTATCGTATGCCTACGGCCAAAGCCACTATCCGCCACATGTGGAGCAAAGCCGAGCAATATTTGCGCAAAATGGGAGGGGTGATATTGGTAGCCTCGGTCATTATCTGGTTCCTGAGCTATTTCCCTCGTCCCGAAGCTTCGTATGAGCGGGAGCTTACCCCGCACGAACAGATGGAGCAGCAAAGCAATTCCTACCTCGGCCGGATAGGGCAGGCGATGACACCGCTTGTCGAGCCATTGGGCTTTAACTGGAAGGTAACCACTTCGCTGCTTTCGGGAACGGCTGCTAAAGAGCTGGTGGTAAGTACTCTCGGGGTGTTGTACTCCGAGAACGATTCGGACGAAACTCTCACGTTGTCACAACGCATCTCGCAACCCAACCCGGCAACGGGTACTCCCGATTTTACGCCGCTGGTTGCTCTCACGTTCATGGTATTCGTGCTGCTCTATTTCCCTTGTATCGCTTCGGTCGTGGCTGTCATCAAAGAGTCGGGCAGCTGGAAATGGGGAGCCTTTACTGTTATATATAATACTTGTGTGGCGTGGATTGTTGCATTCATCGTTTATCAGATTGGATCATTATTTATATAGTAAACTATGGATAAAGAAACCTTTTTGTCCTTTTATGAAAAGGCTGGCTATCGGGTAATCGACTCGTTTACGTATAGCGACATCAAACTCTTCTTGATGCGCAACCTCCCCAAAACGACATTCCGCGCCATCTATATTGGAGTTCTGCTGCTGGTGCTTTTCGGTGTCGGGTTTATGATAGCTCTGTGGCAAGAATCCCAATCGGCGAGCCAATTCTTTCTCGAAATAGGGGCGAGTCTTGTGTGGGTATTGGTGGGCTATGCCCTTATGATACCTCTGCATGAATTTATACACTGGCTCGTATATCGTTCCGAAGGGGCAGCCGATGTGCGTTTCGGGGCTATTTGGCGCTCGTTTGTCTTCTTTGCTGCGGCACACAATTTCCTGACCGATTACAAAACGTTCAAACGCATAGCTTTGGCTCCGCTTCGCATCCTGTCGGGATTGCTTGTGGTGTTGTTGCTTTTCCCGCTGCCCCTGTGGGGCAAGATTGCCATCGCCGTACTGTTGTTCTTCCACCTGCTCTCGTGCTCGGGCGACTTGATGATGCTCGCCTATATGAGCCGGTACAAGGGGCGCGAGGTCTATACCGTCGACGATATTGACAACCGTTACACCTATTTTCTGGAGAAAAAGTGATGAGTGCCTCGATTCAATCCTGGATAGTCACAGGCATCGTAGCGATAGCCTTTGCATACGCTATTTACAAGATAGTCAAGATGGTGCAGAATCGTAACGAACCGCCATCGTCTTGCTGCGGCTGTGATGTGGATTGCAAGTTGCGAGAAATAAAATCGAAGAGAGTAAAAAAATAGGGCAAGAGTGTTGCATAATCGGAAAATATACTCTATCTTTGCACTCGCAATCGCTCGAAAGACATATGGTTCCTTGGCCGAGTGGTTAGGCGCCGGTCTGCAAAACCGTTTACAGCAGTTCGATTCTGCTAGGAACCTCACAAAAAAGACTCGCTTACGTAGCGGGTCTTTTTTTGTATAGGGATGTCGGGGTTGGCCGACCCCCGCTACAAGTCGGCGTAAGCCGGGATGTCGGGCAGGAAGGTGTAGCTGCCGGTGGCGTAGTCGATGCGGCAGCAGTAGTGAGTAAGTCCGTTGGAGACCAGCAGGTAGTTTACCTGGAGCACCTGGTTGTAGCGCACGATCTGGTCGAAGGTCTTCTGGGTAATCTCGATGTGCGGGGCCTTGTATTCGACAATGCAGAGGGGGCGACCGTTGCGGTCGTAGACAACCGTATCGCACCGCCGGCTGCACTTGTTGAGCGTGAGCGAAATTTCATTGCCCATCAACCCGCGGGGGAATCCCTTTTCGTTGGCCAGGAACGCCACGAAATGCTGACGCACCCACTCCTCGGGAGTAAGCACCACATACCGCCGGCGCAACTCGTCGAAGATAAGGATTTTATCCTTCTCCTGTTTCAGTCTGCAGGGATAGGGGGGCAGGTTCAGTTCAATCATCTCGCGGTAGAAAATTTGTGCTTTCTAATTATTTCTGTAAATTTACTCCAAAAATATCGATTTATGAAAACAAAGCAAGAGATTGTCGAAAATTGGTTACCCCGATATACGCAGCGGCCGGTCGAGGAGTTTACGAAGCACATCCTGCTGACCAACTTTGCCAAGTATGTCGAGATATTTGCCTCTCACTTCAACGTGCCGATTTTGGGCGAGGACAGCAACATGCCCAGTGCATCGGCCGAGGGGATAACGATTATCAACTTTGGCATGGGTAGCGCAAACGCCGCTACCATCATGGACCTGTTGAGTGCCGTGGCTCCCGAGGCAGTTCTGTTTTTGGGGAAATGCGGCGGTATCAAGAAGGTGAACAAGTTGGGCGACTACATCTTGCCGATTGCCGCCATACGGGGCGAGGGTACCTCGAACGATTATTTCCCTCCCGAGGTGCCAGCTCTGCCGGCCTTCATGTTGCAGCGGGCCGTATCGACAGCTGTGCGGAACCATCACCGCGATTACTGGACGGGGACCGTGTATACGACCAACCGACGGGTATGGGAGTTTGACGACAACTTCAAGGAGTATTTGCGCCGCATTCGCTGTATGGCAGTCGATATGGAGACGGCCACCCTCTTCTCGGTGGGTTTTGCCAATCGCATTCCGGTGGGGGCTCTGTTGCTTATTTCGGACCAACCCATGATTTCAAGCGGTGTGAAGACAGCCGAGAGCGACAAGAAAATCACTCAAGACTTCGTAGAGGAGCATGTCTTGATCGGGGTCGAGGCGCTGAAATTGATTATCGACAAACGGACAACCGTGAAGCATCTGCGATTTGACGAGGATTAACCGCTATGGCCAAGAAAGATTCCAACCAGCATATTGCCATCTTGCAGGATATTCGCAAGAAGTTGTTCAAGCCTGTCTACCTGCTCATGGGCGATGAGTCGTATTACATCGACCTGATTTGTGATGCCATCATTGCCAATGCCTTGAGGGAGGAGGAGCGGGATTTCAACCAGACCATTCTGTATGGAGCCGATGTCGACGACTTTGCTCTGGTGGTGAATGCGGCCAAACGATTCCCGATGATGGCCGAACATCAGCTGATTGTTGTCAAGGAGGCTCAGAATATCAAGGGGATAGACAATCTATCGTACTATCTGCAGAAGCCTCAGATGCGCACGATTCTGGTTATCTGCTACAAAAACGGCTCGCTCAAGAATAAAAAGATTATAGCCGGCATCGAGAAAATAGGACTGGTATACGAGTCGAAAAAATTGTACGACAGCCAGCTGCCGGCGTTTATCAATACCTATGTGACTGCGAAAAAACTGTCGATCGACCCCAAAGCGGTGTCGATGCTGGCCGATTTCGTGGGGAATGACCTGAGCCGGTTGAGCGGCGAGCTCGACAAGCTGGCCATTTCGCTGCCCGAGGGGAGCATGCGCATCACTCCCGAGGCGGTAGAGCAGAATGTGGGTATCAGTAAAGATTACAACAACTACGAACTGCTCAATGCCATCGTCACGCACAATGTGCCGAAGGCGGCCCGAATTGTGAACCATTTCGAGCAGAATCCCAAGAACAACCCGCTGGTGGTGACCATAAGTGTGCTGTTCAACTTTTTTGCCAATCTGTTACTTTGTTTCTTTTCGGCCGATTGGTCGGACAATGGCATAGCCAAGGAGCTCAATCTGCGCTTTCCCTCTCAGGCACGCGACTATCTGACGGCCATGCGCGTCTACAACGCGTTCAAGTGTATCGACATCATTGCCCTTATCCGGCAGTACGATGCCCGGTCGAAAGGTATCGGGTCGGGAACTTCGAGCAACGATGGAGACCTGTTGCGCGAACTGGTTTTCAAAATTCTGTACAGCCCGTATCAGAAGTGATAGAGATACCCCAGCGAGATAGTGATAATCTGGTTATGTGAAGCCGAGAAAACATCTTTCTTTCGGTTTCTGAAGATGTCGCCCAATCCGTAGTAGTAGCGACCCTCGAGTACGATACCGTGCGAGCGGGCTATGCGGAACTCGATACCGGCACCGGCCATGATACCGTAGTCTATCTTGTGGGCGATGTCCATGGTATATATCTCTTTCACCTTGCTTTTCTGGCTGAATTCGGGCAGATTGTGGATGTCGAAATTGCTCTTGTAGCTGTCGCCCAGAAGAAATCCAATCTGTGGCCCGGCATTGATAAAACCGCGCACCACCCGGTTCCCGAAAAAGAAGTGGGTGAGGAAGGGTACCGTCACATAATTGAGGGTATGCGAGTAGGTATAGGGGTCGGTATCGAAGGTCTCGTTCCAACCGCATTGGGTGAAGTTGACCTCGGCAATGAGTCCGAAAAATTTCTCTTCGATATAGCGCACCGAGACTCCACCCGTGTATCCCAACAGTAGCGACTGGGTGACGGTAGGGGTGAACGATATACTCGAAAAGGTGGTCCCCCCCTTTATGCCCACGGTAAATTCGGGCTCGTAATCGCTACGCTGTGCCCAACCCGTCTGCAGGGTGACGAGGGCGGCAAGCAAACAGATATATCGCAACAGTCTCATGAATTATTCTCTAATTTTTTTGATTGTGAAATCGGGAGCAAAGTTGACAAAATAGAACGACTTGTTGATGAATCCGCTCCAGTTGTTGATGCGCTGGAACGAGAAATCGGTCTGGATACGGTCGCTCGAAGAGGTCAACTGCTGGGTGGCGAAATTCTTGCCGTTGGCCCGTATGGCCGTGAGGAAGTAGATGCCGGTATCGAAACCGAGCAGTGCATATTGCGGGCTGGCATTGATCATGTCTTTGTTGTACCAATAGAGGAACCGCTTGTGGAACGCCTTGGTATTTTCGTCGAAGGGATTGGCATAGAAGCGGGAGTAGAGATAGGTGTTCAACTTATAGAACTCGTTCAGATATTCGGGTACCTGCGTGAGCCACTCGGGATAACCGAAGAGGGCGATGTCGAGGTCGGTCCGGTTCTCTTTGAGGGTCTCGATAGGGGCAACAATCAACGACAGCTCTTTTTTCTTGGCCGATGTAGGAACGAATACGATTCCGCTTGCTCCGGTTAGAATGGAATCCTGATTCAACAGGTTCAGTTCGTTGTCGAATCGAATCTCGCTGTATGCGATATGGGCACGCGAAAGCTCCTCTTTCAGTCCGGCAATAAAGTCGCGCTTGTCGTTCTCTTCGCCCGTGTGGGTGAGGAATATCACCTTGCGGTTGCCCAGATAACGGATGAACCGGTCGGCGGCTTCGGCGTAGAGGTACGAGTGAGGAATATTGGTCTGGAAGATTTTGGCATTGTGCGAAACCTCTTCGTTCTTGAGGGAGAAGGTGTTGACCACATTGATGTCGTTGGCCAGGCCGAAGTCTGCAATCAGTTTGATGTGATTGTCGCTTTCGGGAGCGATAATCAAGTCCATCTCCTTCATCTCGGGATTGGTCAGGATGCGGCGTACCGTAGCGTCCGACTCTTCGGAATCGTAGGCGTACACGTTGATCGAGGCTCCTTGGCGTTTCAGGCTGTCTACGGCCATCAGGAAACCTTGGTAGTATTCGGTATACAGGCTGGCTTTGGTGTCGGGGTGTGTTTGTTGCAACATGAACGGCAGTATCACGGCTACGTTGATTACTCCCCGTTTGTCGCTCTTGTACAGCTTGTTGTATATGTTGTTGATTTCGGCGCTGGTGATGGGGTTTTCGGCCGTCACGGTATTGTATTCGATACCGGCCGGGATATTGATGATGTCGTCCTGACGAATTTGCTTGAGGTCGGGATTGCACTTTTTAATCTCCTCGACTGTGGTCCCGAATTTTTTGGAGATGCTGTACAAGGTCTCTTTCTTGCGCACCTTGTACTGTGTGTAGAGTTGTTTTTGCTCGATAGTCACGTTTATCTCTTTGGTATCGGGGGTAAGTCGAATGACCGACCCCTTCTTGAGGTGGTTGGGAGAGATGCCGGGGTTAAGTTTGAGAATGGTTTCTATGTCGATATCGTACTTTTTCGATATGGAGAAGAGCGTTTCGCCTTCGCCGATAGTATGATATACATACTCTCCGTTTCCGTTGTCGGTCGTAGCGGTTGTATTTTCGGGAGTAGGGGTGGATGTTGCCGTTACGGCTGTACCTTGCGATTTGGCTGTTGCCGTAGTGACAGCCTTGTTTTGGGCTTTCGAGGTCGTTTTTTTATAGCGTTGTGGAATTTTCAGTGTGGCTCCCGCCTTGATACCCCGTTCGGAACCGGGGTTCAGGTCGATGATGCTCTGAATAGTCACTTTGTACATCTTCGAGATGGAGTAGAGCGATTCGCCTCGCACGATGGTATGCTCGAAGGTGCTTTCTATTTCAGAACCTTCGGGCTCGCCCTGAGCTGTTCTGTGAGTCGGGATCATCAGTAGTTGTCCCCGTTTCAGCCCGTTTTTGGCAGCTGGATTGTAGCGGATAATCTCCTCTTGAGAAATGCCGAATTTCTGGCTGAGCACATAGAACCCTTCCGAGGGTTTTACCTTGTAGATATAAAATTCTTTTCCGTCGATAACCTTGGTTTGTAAATTTTCGGTTTGAGCCGAAAGCATAAAGAGTGCAGTAAAACAGAATAGCAAAACTATCGTTATTCGTGTATATCTCATATTGTTAATGGTTTGCGTTTTGTGTCTGATGGTAATATACAAGAAACAAAAGTATATAAAAATATTGTCAGATGCAAGTCAAAAACGTATGGGTAGGGCCTTTGTCTCAATTATTCTTATCGAAGCGGCTTTATTGGGAAATTTTAAATTGCGGATAGAAATGCGATTGGTCGAAAAGTTGTAACTTTGTCATTCACATTTATGATTCGGATTGATATGTACAGATTCCTCTTGTTTTTGACAGCTCTCTTTACATTTGGCGGCTTGTGTGCCCAACAGATAACCGTGACGGGTGGGGGGAAACCGGCATACAGCTATACTCCCGAGGCCAGTACCGGTCTGAATGGGGGAGTCTTTGTCGTCTACTCGCTCGACCAGGCGACAGTCGAATTTTCGGGTGCCGACGATTCGCTCATCTCGTGGAGCAAGTTTGGCCCGTCGGGGGCAGCTACATCCACACCGGTCACCGGTGCGGTGCAGAACGGGTACCTCTCGACACTCACCCTGACCGAAGCCGATTGCGGATATATAATCGAACAGAACGGACGCAGCTACTACCTGTGGATAATCGACTATTCGCAGGCTCCTCTCGTGCTGAACGGGGCATCGGTCTCGAACGACTCGGGGCAGTGCGAACTCACCACGCTGCTGCTCGACGGGAGCGGCTCGCGGCTCAACTACTACTCGATAAACGGTGCACCCAAGGTGCTGAATCGTGAACTTTCTGTCAGTTACATGAGTCTGGTGTGGAATGCCGAAGCGCTCACCTATGTGCAGACCGCCCAGTCGGAGACGATTGACAATTTCACGTCGACCGTCCAAGTGACGGCACCGCTATGCAATACCGACTTTGTCATCTCGGGCGACCAATTGCTCAACTATTGGGGTATGGAGCAGACTGTATCGACAGGAGAGTATGTAACTACGGCGATAGGGGTGACGGCTGTCGCCGAGCAGAGCTATCGGGAGGATGCGCTCAACGAAGACGACCGGCATCCGACCGAATACCTGGGCGGTTCGGCTCCGGCCGAAATCGAGTTTCAGGCCTATACGACCGATGCTGTGACTCACATCGAATGGGAGTTTTCGGACAAGGAGGATTTCTCGACCACGATTGCCCGTTACAACGACCAGACCCTGCGCTACACTTTCCGCGACGAAGGGGTCACGTATGTACGTCTTGTCGGTAGCAACAGTACGGCCGAGTGTCAGGCTTACAGCGAGACCTTTACCGTCAACATCGGCGAGCCCCGCCTCGAGGCTCCCAATGCCTTCTCGCCAGGTACAAGTCCGGGCGTGAACGACGAGTGGAAGGTGGCCTACAAGTCGATTGTGAGCTTCAAATGCTGGATATTCAACAAATGGGGGGTACAGATGTGCTATCTCGACAACCCCGAAAATGGTTGGGACGGGAAGTATCATGGCAAGTATGTCGACCCCGGAGTCTATTATTATGTGATCGAGGCAAAAGGCTCCAACGGCCAAAAGATTAAACTGAAGGGACACATCAACATCATGCGTTCCAAAGATTGAAAAAACGCTGTAACCGATGAGATTGAACAAATATTTTATGGTTGCGCTGTCGATCGTTTCGCCCCTTTTCGTACAACAAGTACAGGGCGAGGAGATGGCGCAAAAGGAGTTTTCGGATGTAGTGATTCCCGAATTTCCGTTGCAAGTGAAATTCGCCGGAGAGGTGGTAGACCTGGACCGGCTCGACATGTACGAACGCTTTGACCGCGAGTTGACCACGCTGTGCTACATGCACTCCTCGACCTCGCTGGCCATCAAGCGGGCCAACCGCTATTTCCCCATCATGGCACCTATCCTGAAAGAGGAGGGCATCCCGAGCGATTTCCTCTATCTGGCCGTAATCGAGAGCACGCTCAACCCGCGGGCCGTATCTCCGGCCAAGGCCATGGGCATCTGGCAGATTATGCCACGCACGGGGCGTGAATACGGATTGGAGGTCAACGACGACATCGACGAGCGGTGCCATGTAGAGAAGTCGACCCGGGCCGCATGCCGTTACCTGAAAGAGGCTTATGCCAAGTATGGAAGCTGGACCACCGTAGCGGCATCGTACAATGCCGGCATGGGGCGCATCTCGTCGGAACTCAAAAAACAGTTGGCCGACCATTCGTTCGACCTGTGGCTGAACGAAGAGACCTCGCGCTATGTGTTCCGCATCCTGGCCATGAAAGAGATATTCTCTTCGCCGGCCAAATACGGGTACAAGCTGAAGACCCGTCAGCTGTACCAACCTATTCGCTATACCGAGATACGGGTCGACACGACCATCGAAAACCTGGCACTTTTTGCTCAGGAGCATGGCGTATCCTACGCCCAGCTCAAAGAGGCCAACCCCTGGTTGCGTGCCCGTACCATGCCCGACAAGTCGAGAAAAGTCTATTACATCAAGATACCACAAAAAGAGGATTTGTATTACACGAAACGTAAGTTTACAGCTTACAGAAAAGAGTGGGTAATCGATAAGAAATGAAAGCAGAAGATCAAATCGAGGTATATGGCGCTCGTGTGCATAACCTCAAAAACATAGATGTCACCATCCCGCGCAACAGCCTGACGGTAATTACCGGATTGAGCGGCAGCGGCAAATCGTCGTTGGCGTTCGATACCATCTTTGCCGAGGGGCAACGGCGCTATATCGAGACATTCTCGGCCTACGCCCGCAACATGCTCGGCAACATGGAGCGTCCCGACGTGGACAAGATTACCGGGTTGAGCCCCGTAATCTCCATCGAGCAGAAGACAACCAACAAGAATCCGCGTTCGACGGTAGGAACGACGACCGAGATTTTCGACTTCCTGCGGTTGCTCTTTGCCCGGGCCGGCGAGGCTTACTCCTACCTGTCGGGCGAGAAGATGGTGCGCTATACCGAAGAGAAGATTATCGAACTTATTCTGGAGAAGTACCAGAGTCGCCGCACCTACATACTGGCACCGCTGGTGCGTAACCGGAAGGGGCACTACAAGGAGCTGTTCGAGCAGGTGCGCCGCAAGGGATACCTGACCGTACGTATCGATGGTGAATTGCGCGAGATTACACACGGCATGAAGCTCGACCGATACAAGAATCACAGCATCGAGCTGGTGGTCGACAAGCTGGTGGTCGACAAGGACGACGAACGCCGGCTGCAAGAGAGTGTAAAGACAGCCATGAAACAGGGCGACGGCCAGTTGATGATTCTCGATGCCGACACGCAGGAATTGCGCCATTACAGCCGCACGCTTATGGACCCCCAAACGGGTTTGTCGTATAGCGAACCGGCCCCGCACAACTTCTCGTTCAACTCGCCGCAAGGTGCCTGCCCCCGATGCAAGGGGTTGGGCTATGTCAATATCATAGACCGTGAAAAGATTATCCCCAACGACGAGAAGTCGATTTACGAAGGAGGCATCGTCCCATTGGGTAAATATAAAAATACCTTGATATTTTGGCAGATTGCCGCTATCTGCGAGAAGTATGGCAACACGCTGAAGACTCCCATCAAAGACCTGGCCGAGGAGGCGCTCGACGATATTCTGAACGGGACGGACGAACGATTGCAAATCAAAAACGAGTCGTTGGGTACATCGAACTACTTTCTCTCGTTCGATGGCTTGATCAAATATATCGAGGTACAACAGCAGAGCGATGCCTCGTCGCAGGCCCAGAAGTGGGCGGGACAGTTTGTCACGACGACCGTATGCCCCAGTTGCGAAGGCCGACGGCTGAACCGCGAGGCCCTGCATTACCGGATAGCCGGGAAGAACATTGCCGAATTGGCTGAGATGGATATTTCGGAACTGTACGAGTGGGTCAATCAGGTCGAATACGAACTCTCACCGCAGCAACGCAAAATTGCCGTGGAGATATTGAAAGAGATACGCAGCCGGTTGCACTTCCTGGTCGATGTGGGGCTGGACTATCTGTGTCTCAACCGGGCCTCGGCCACCTTGTCGGGCGGCGAGACCCAACGCATACGGCTGGCTACGCAGATAGGCTCGCAACTGGTCAATGTGCTCTATATTCTCGACGAGCCCAGTATCGGGTTGCACCAGCGCGACAATACCCGGCTCATCAATTCGCTGAAGGAGCTGCGCGATATGGGCAACTCGGTTATCGTCGTGGAGCACGACAAAGAGATGATGCTGGCCGCCGACTATGTGGTAGATCTGGGCCCTCGGGCCGGGCGCCTCGGTGGCAACATCGTCTTTGCCGGTACCCCCGAAGAGATGCTCAAGACCAACACGCTCACAGCGCAATATCTGAACGGCGAGAAGAAAATCGAGTATTCGCACCAGCGTCGGCCAGGCAATGGTAAGAAGATTGTGCTGTCGGGGGCTACGGGCAATAACCTCAAAAACGTAACGGTCGAGTTTCCTCTGGGTAAATTTATCTGTGTGACCGGCGTATCGGGCAGCGGCAAGTCGAGCCTGATTAACGGAACACTGCAGCCGATTCTCAGCCAGAAGTTCTATCGCTCGTTGCAAGCTCCGTTGCCCTACGAAAAAATCGAGGGGCTGGAGAATATCGACAAGGTGGTGACCGTAGACCAGTCGCCGCTGGGGCGCACGCCGCGCTCCAATCCGGCTACCTATACCGGGGTGTTTGCCGACATCCGAAATGTGTTTGTCGAGTTGCCCGAGGCAAAGATCCGCGGCTACAAGCCGGGACGCTTCTCTTTCAACATAGCTGGCGGGCGCTGCGAGGTGTGTGGTGGCAACGGCTACAAGACTATCGAGATGAATTTCCTTCCCGATGTACTGGTGCCGTGCGAAGCATGCCATGGCAAACGCTACAACCGCGAGACCCTCGAGGTACGCTTCAAAGGAAAATCGATTGCCGATGTGCTGGACATGACCATCAACCAGGCTGTCGAGTTTTTCGGAAATATTCCGGCCATCATCTCCAAAATCAAAGTGCTGCAAGAGGTGGGGCTGGGCTACATCAAACTGGGGCAACCCTCAACCACGCTGTCGGGTGGAGAGAGCCAGCGGGTGAAGCTGGCTGCCGAACTTTCCAAACGCGATACCGGCAAAACGCTCTACATACTCGATGAACCAACCACCGGTTTGCACTTCGAGGATATACGTGTATTGCTGTCGGTGCTGAACCGACTGGTCGAGAAAGGGAATACCGTGATTGTTATTGAGCATAACCTCGACATCATCAAGTGTGCCGACCACATTATCGACATGGGGCCGGAGGGTGGACGCAACGGCGGTTACGTGTTAGCTACGGGAACCCCCGAGAAGGTTAGTCAATGCGATACATTTACGGCTCGTTACCTGCGTGAAGAGTTGAAAGATTAAGTAACATCGATAAACGCCGATAAAACGGTTATAGAGGCTCAAGGCTTAGGCTTTGGGCCTCTTTTTTTTCTATTTCGTATTGGTTTGTATAGCTGTTTGTATTTGTATAATTGATTGTATATAAAAACAGTAGATTCGAAATTGTGCCGTTTTGATGCAAAATCCTTGAGCTATTTACGAAACGATTTACATCGGTACATCAAAAATAAATCGTAGGCGAGATAAGCCTCCAAAAAAGTAGGAGCGATGCAATTATTATTAAAATTACATTTGCAAATCAATGATTTACAAATACAACTCGATAAAAATTTACCGTTGTAGTTATTCTTTTAATTCAAATGTAAATAGAGTAGGGGGTAGGAGATAATTTTGTAAATACAGCATACACAAGCCAATAAATATTAGTTATCTGTAATATTTTATGCTATATATACTTATATATCAATATATTGTATGTCTATATGTGTAGTTTTTATTTATAATAAAATATCATCATCGGTCAAAATCCTTATCAAATCGGCGTATATGATATTTTTATATACTTATTATCAATAACTTAAGATATATTTTATAAAGTATAAATTTAATATATGTGATACCCGAATTACAAATGTGACATCTATCTCGCATATTCAATTTGCAAATTTGCGGGTTTTACTGTTTACATCTGTTATTTACAAAAGTTACTTGTGAAATTTTGATTTTTAAATTTCATTGATTACATTTGTAACGTATTTTCTGGCTTAAAAATCTGCTTTATGGGAAATGATAAAACTGTGGCACTTGCCGTGGCCGATCGTATCAAACAATTTATCGACTACCTGGGAATTACCATTACACAATTTGCCGACAACACCGGGATACAACGTCCGTCGATGTCGCAGATGCTAAGTGGTCGCAACCAGAAAATCAGTATCACGACTATCGGTAAGATACATGAGAGGTACCCCGACCTCTCTATTTATTGGCTGCTGTATGGTAATGGCCCGATGCTCCTGTCAGAGTCGAATGGCGCCTTTTCCGCAGCAATCGAATCGTCGACTATCATCCCGACCGAAGATGATTCGGGTTTACCTGCTGGTGGCTCTCCGTTCATGTCGCTATTCGATGACGAGAGAGGTAAAAATACGGCCGAGGATACGAGCAAACCCGAATATGCGAAGGAAAATAGCTCAAATAGGGCTATAAATTTTGCAAATTCTGCTGAAAATGAGAGTGAAAGATCGAAAAATATCCCGTATATTCCAACTCGTGAATCCGATGCTAAAAATAGACGAATCGTCAAAATCATGATTTTCTACTCCGACAACACTTTCGAGAGCTTCTCTCCCGAGTCTTAGATTCAAGAGTTTCAATTACGCTCGATTTTTTTTGCTTTCAGGTTCTCCCTAACATCTGTTGGACCCCGTAAATCCGGTCTGGACAAATTTTAAGCTAAACCGAACCCTCGAGTTCGAGTGTAGTATGCCTATACACATGATATGCTGATGTAGAGTGTGACCAAGGCACCTTCCTCTACCTGAGCGGATACTACGACTACTACGCCACCCAATGGCTCAATGCCTGGATAAGGTTCCTGGGGTACCGCTCTCTTTATTGCGGCGCTCGCCATTATCCTGCTGGTAACCTCAGCTACAAGACCATCGACTACATACGTCGGCCTCCATCGGTCAACCTTTCCGGTCAATCTATCCTGTCGATTCGGAAGATGCCGACCAGTGGGGACTATTTTATGAATAGGACGGTCGCAGTGTGAGGCTTAAAGAATGAGTCCTCGGCACGAGCTGGGATAATTTTCAGTGGGTGCATATCTCTTATAAACGAGAGTAGAATTGTAAAAAATAAAATGTTCTATAATTTATATTATGATAAATAGACAATCGAGAGAAATATACGAAGATGAATATTTGTTGGAAACCGAGAGATGAATAGATGATACCTGACCAACAATGGATATCTCTGTTATAGCAGAAACGGCTTAATGGTGATTGCAGGTCTTCAAATCTAATCTACATTTGTGGCATTTGAGCCTCCTTTAAGCCGTTTTTATCGTAGTTATTTATTGCCGGTGATACCTTTCCCAAGCATGGAATAACGAGCGGTTATACGCGTATTTTCAATGGTTGCATATAATCTTTATACGTGAAGTGCAGAATTGTAAAAACGAAATGTTTTATGTTTTGTGGGTTTCAAGTGCTGCTTTGCGAGCTTTTATATGTTGCATGCGAGCCCTAAAATATTGCGGATTAGGTTTGTTTTTATCCTCTCCTTTCATATCTTTGGATGGATGTAATTTATTCTCGCTTTCTCGATTTATGGTATACTAAAAAGGAGGATTATGATGGAAAATATCGATTTGAAGAAACTGAGTGCTGAGCAGCTTTGCGACCTATTCAACGATGAAACTGCCCAGGTTAAGCATTGGGACATTATTCAGGAGTTTATCGATCGGAAAATATCCACAGTCAATATTCAACGAGCTTCGGGTAGTATGAATGGTCGCCCTATGCGCATCTGGTATAATGAAGGCCGGAATTGTATAGAGGTTCGTGGGCGTGTATTTTTCGAGGGCACAGATCTTTTACAATGGTAGCAAGTCGCTCCATCGGTATAAAAAAACAGCCATTCTTTCGGAGAGTGGCTGTTTTTTTATGGTTTTACCGATTGACTATTATTGGCCTTCGATAGCTTTCAGTTTCTCGGCATCGTTCAAGTTGTAATAGATGTTGCGCAACGCATACTTATAGTCCGGTTCATCGGGTTTCAGTTCGTATGCTTTTTCGTAGTACGGACGCGATTTTTCGAACAGAGGAATTACCTCTTTTTCACGAGCTTCGGTATATTTTACGTTGTCGGTAATCGAGCTGATTTCGTTGTTTTTCTGTACGGCGAGGTTGAAGTAGATACGACCCATGTTGCCCAGAGCATCGGCATAGGTAGGATTGATTTCGATAGCCTTCTCGAAGCACTCGATCGATTGGTCGTATTTCTTTTGCGACTCGTACAGATTACCTTTTACATTCCAATACTCGGCTTTGTCAGGTTCTTCGGCCAAGATGGCATCGAGCGTGGCGATAGCCTCGTCGTACTTACCGCTGTAGATATAGAGGTTAATCAGTTTCAGCGTGTAGGTATTTTCTTTTTGCATTTTGGGCTGGCCGTTCTCGTCCATCACCGTGTTGCCCATTTCGTCTTTAACCTCTACCATTTCGTTTTTGAACAGCTTCTCGCCTTCCTGGAGGGTTTGAATCAGGTTGACCGTGTCTTGAGTTTGCTCATATTCGTAAACGAGGTATTTGTAGATGTCGTTCTGGTTGTAGCCGTTGCCTTTAGCGTCGTTCAGTGCGCTGATAGCCAGAGCGTGATCTTGTGTCTGCAAGGCAGCCAAAGCCCGGTTGAACTCCAGAATGGCGATAGTCGAGTCGGCAGGAAGACCGCTTTTCTCACCCTTCATAATCGAGAGTTTGGGAATGTCCAGGTAGATACCCCACACATCGTAGGCTTTCTTGTAGTCTTTCTGTGTGAAATAGTATACGCCGGCATTGGCAAATCCATCGATGTTTTGTTTCAGTGTTTTACGAATGTCTTTTACATATTTGGGCTTTACTTTGCCTTTTTCGTTAGGCAGCGTATCGAGCGCGATAGATTTCAGGAAATACTCGTAGCTTTTTACCAGAGCGTCGTACATGGGACCGTCGCCGTCTTTCAACGTCATACCCAATGTTTTCTGAACATTGTCTTTTTCGAAATAGGTGTTTTCGATGAAACCGGCTACATACCAAGTCTTGGCATCGTCTTTCGATTCGGGATCGGTCAGTGCACCCTGAATG
Organism: uncultured Barnesiella sp.; assembly: GCF_946496565.1. Lineage (NCBI taxonomy): Bacteria > Pseudomonadati > Bacteroidota > Bacteroidia > Bacteroidales > Barnesiellaceae > Barnesiella > uncultured Barnesiella sp. The sequence goes on along the minus strand of NZ_CAMMHD010000002.1, from coordinate 223,429 downwards.
GTGGTACGGGCCTCCTGGAAGTTGGGATTCTCCATCTTGGCTTCGCTGAAAGCTCGGTTCACCGCTTTCTTTTGGCCAAATGCGCAAATGACTGAAAGCAGTAATACTGCGGTTAATGTTGTTTTTTTCATTGCGTGTTTATTTTAGGATTAACAATTTATTCTGCAATTTCGGTGACGCTGTCGTCCTGCATGTTCTCATCGACACTGTCCGACAAGACTTTGCAGACCGAAGCAATTTCGTCGTTCCGTTTTTCGAGGTTGATTAACCGAACACCTTGCGTAGCACGGCCCATGACACGCACGTCGGCTACCTTCATGCGCAACGTGATACCCGACTTGTTGATGATGACCAGGTCGTTCTCGTCGGTTACACACTTGATGGCAACCAGATAACCGGTCTTGTCGGTGATGTTCAAGGTTTTCACACCCTTACCACCGCGGTTGGTTATGCGGTAGTCTTCGATGAGCGAGCGTTTGCCGTATCCCTGCTCCGAAACCACCATGATGGTCTCTTTCTCGGGGTCGTTTACGCAAATCATTCCTACTACGGCATCGTCGTCGTTGTCGAGGGTCATACCCTTTACACCGGTAGCATTACGTCCCATTTCACGTACGGCGCTCTCGTGGAAGCGGATGGCCCGGCCGTGACGGTTGGCAATGACAATCTGGCTGTCGCCCGTGGTGAGCCGCACTTGTATCACCTGGTCGTCTTCGCGAATGGTGATGGCATTCACACCGTTCTGGCGAGGACGCGAATAGGCTTCGAGTTTGGTCTTCTTGATGATACCCTTGCGCGTACAGAAGAGCAGGTTGTGCGACATGTTGTATTCGGGGTCTTGCAACCGTTTCACGCGGATAAAGGCATTTACCTTGTCGTCCGAGTCGATATTGAGCATATTCTGTATGGCCCTACCCTTCGAGCTCTTGGAGCCTTCGGGTATCTCGTATACCTTGAGCCAGTAGCATTTACCTTTCTGCGTGAAGAAGAGCATGTAGTTGTGCATCGAAGCGGGATAGATATATTCGATGAAGTCTTCTTCGCGGGTGTTGCTGCCCTTGGCCCCTACTCCACCCCGGTTTTGTGCACGGAATTCGGAGAGCGGCGTACGTTTGATATAGCCCATGTGCGAGATGGTGATAATCATCTCGTCGTCGGCATAGAAGTCTTCGGCATTGAACTCTTCGGACGAGTAGACGATTTCGGTCTTGCGCTCGTCGCCATATTTCTCTTTGATTTCGATAAGCTCGTCTTTTATCACCTTCATGCAGACCGCTTCGTCGGCCAAAATCTGGTGATAATAGGCAATCATCTTTTCGATTTCGGCATACTCGTTTCTCAGTTTGTCCTGGTCGAGACCGGTCAACTGACCGATACGCATATCGACAATGGCCTGAGCCTGCTTGTCGCTGAGCGAGAAGCGCTCCATCAGGCGCGTGCGGGCCTCTTCGCGAGTCTGCGAAGCTCTTACAATCTTGATAACCTCGTCGATGTGGTCCGATGCAATAATCAGACCTTCGAGTATATGGGCCCGCTCCTCGGCTTTGGCCAGGTCGAATCGAGTCCGGCGCAAAACCACTTCGTGACGGTGGTCAACGAAAGATTCGAGCAGTTGTTTCAGGTTCAAGGTTTGAGGACGACCATGTACCAGTGCAATGTTGTTGACGCTGAACGACGACTGCAGGTCGGTCATTTTGAACAGCTTGTTCAGCACCACGCTGGCGTTGGCATCTTTCTTGACTTCGATAACGATGCGCATGCCGGCACGGTCGGACTCGTCGTTGATGTTCGAGATTCCGTCCAGACGCTTCTCTTCGACCAGGTCGGCGATTTTCTTAATCAATTCCGACTTGTTGACGGCATAGGGAATTTCCGATACGATAATCGATTCGCGACCCGTCGAGCTGTCTACCTCGATTTCGGCTTTGGCACGGATGACGATACGACCGCGGCCGGTTTCGAAAGCATCCTTTACACCGGCATAGCCGTAGATGATGCCCCCTGTGGGGAAGTCGGGAGCCTTGATATATTGCATCAACTCCTCGATGGTGATGTCGCGGTTGTCGATCAGAGCAACCGAAGCATCGATACACTCCGACAGGTTGTGAGGCGGCATGTTGGTCGCCATACCTACGGCAATACCCGAGGCCCCGTTTACCAGCAGTTGCGGTATGCGGGTGGGCAATACGGTAGGCTCTTCGAGCGTGTTATCGAAGTTGGGGGTAAAATCGACCGTATCCTTTTCAATATCGCGAAGCGTCTCTTCGGCAATGCGCGAGAGTCGCGCCTCGGTATAACGCATGGCGGCAGGGCTGTCGCCGTCGACCGAACCAAAGTTACCCTGGCCGTCGACCAGCGGGTAACGCAAGGACCACGGTTGGGCCATACGTACCAGTGCATAGTATACCGACGAATCGCCGTGCGGGTGATACTTACCTAATACGTCACCGACGATTCTCGCAGATTTCTTGTAAGGTTTATCCGATGTGTTTCCCAGTTTGTCCATACCGAACAACACCCGGCGGTGTACCGGCTTGAAACCGTCGCGCACATCGGGCAAGGCTCGAGCTACAATCACCGACATGGAGTAATCGATGTAGGCCGATTGCATCTCTTGATTGATGTCTATCTTTAGAATTCTATCCTGGTCAATCATTTATTAGTGAAAATTGGTTATACATTGATTCTTTAGCGTACAAAGATACCAATTTTTTGAAAAAACCGAGGTATCTCCCTCAATAAATAATCTTCGGCAAATGGGAAAATTCGGCATGTTATTTGTTATACACAAGAAATAATATTTACCTGCCAATATTTGGCGTAAAGGTGGTATATTTGCTAAATCAATATAAGGAGACAGATTTGTTTATGGAAAGAAACTTTTCACAACATGTAAAGGAAATTCTCGGTTACAGCCGGGAGGAAGCCGAACGCCTTCAAAATTCCAACATCGTTCCCGAGCATTTGTTGCTGGGGATTATACGCGATGGGGCCAATCGGGCTGTCGATGCCTTAGTGGGGCTGGGTGCTTCTCTTCGCACGATAAAGAGTTCGCTGGAAAATGAACTATCCGCTTCCAACAATCACATGGAACAGCAGTCGAGCGAGCTGACTATCAGTAAAAGCACAGACAGAGTGTTGAAAATGAGTATGCTCGAGGCTCGATTTATGAAGAGCCAAGAGACCGACTCGGAGCACTTGTTGCTGGCCATTTTGAAAGAATCGGATTCTCCGGCTGCGAAAATACTCCATACGAACGACATCACCTACGACGAAGTGTCGGCCTTTTTAAAAGGTGAAGCGACTGGCGAAGCAGAGGCCGAACAACACCCCTTCCCTCGCGGTATGGGAGCCGGTTTTACCGACGACGATGACGACGAACTGGAGGATGAGCGCAACTATCGCCGCGAACAACAGCAAGGCGGCAGTGGCAGCAGCGCTTCGACACAGCGCAGCAACAACGATACACCCGTGCTCGACAACTTCGGTACCGATATGACCAAGGCGGCCGAAGAGGGTCGTCTCGACCCCGTCGTAGGCCGTGACAACGAGATAGAGCGGCTGGCCCAGGTATTGAGCCGCCGGAAGAAGAACAACCCGGTACTCATCGGTGAGCCGGGTGTGGGCAAATCGGCTATTGTCGAGGGGCTTGCTCTGCGCATCGTGCAGCGTAAGGTATCGCGTGTGTTGTTCGACAAACGGCTCATTTCGCTCGACATGGCTTCGATTGTAGCCGGCACCAAGTATCGCGGACAGTTCGAAGAGCGCATCAAGGCTATCTTGAACGAACTCTCGAAAAACCCCAATATCATCTTGTTTATCGACGAGATTCACACCATCGTGGGGGCCGGTGGCGCTACCGGTTCGCTCGATGCGGCCAACATGCTGAAGCCGGCACTTTCGCGGGGCGAGATACAGTGTATCGGTGCCACCACGCTCGACGAGTATCGCAAGAATATCGAGAAAGACGGAGCCTTGGAGCGTCGGTTCCAGAAGATTATGGTCGAGCCTACGACACCCGAAGAGACCCTGCAGATTCTCAACAACATCAAGGGCCGTTACGAAGACCATCACAACGTAACCTATACCGACGCTGCGCTGGAGGCTTGTGTCAAATTGACAGACCGCTATATCAGCGACCGGAATTTCCCCGACAAGGCCATCGATGCCTTGGACGAAGCGGGAGCCCGGGTACATGTGTCGAACATTACGGTACCTAAGGAGATCGAGAGTCTGGAGGCTCAAATCGAGACTTGCCGCGAGGACAAGATAAACGCCGTGAAATCGCAGAATTACGAATTGGCAGCCAGCTTCCGCGACAAGGAGAAGGAGTTGCAGCTCTCTCTGGAGACGGCCAAAGACAACTGGGAGAAACAGATGCAGCAACACCGCGAGATTGTCGACGAAGAGAAAGTAGCCGAGGTGGTAGCCATGATGACCGGCGTGCCCGTGCAGCGTATTGCTCAGGCCGAAGGCAACAAACTGCTGGCCATGGCTGGAGAACTGAAGCGCGAAATCATCGGTCAGGACGAGGCTGTAGACAAAGTGGTGAAGGCCATACAGCGCAACCGGGTGGGATTGAAAGACCCCGACAAGCCTATCGGTACCTTTATGTTCCTGGGTCCGACGGGCGTAGGTAAAACGCATCTGGCCAAGAAGTTGGCCGAGTATCTGTTCGACTCGAAAGATGCCCTTATCCGCATCGACATGAGTGAATATATGGAGAAGTTCACCGTGTCGCGGCTCGTTGGTGCCCCTCCGGGATACGTGGGTTACGAAGAGGGCGGCCAGCTCACCGAGAAGGTACGCCGCAAACCCTATTCGGTCGTACTGCTCGACGAGATAGAGAAGGCTCACCCCGATGTATTCAATCTGCTGTTGCAGGTCTTGGACGAAGGCCGGTTGACCGACAGTCTGGGCCGTCGTATCGACTTCAAGAACACCATCCTGATTATGACTTCGAACATCGGTACCCGCCAGTTGAAGGATTTCGGCCAGGGCGTAGGTTTCTCGACCAATACCGTTTCGGAGAAAGACTACTCGCGGGGTGTCATCCAAAAGGCTCTGAACCGTGCCTTTTCGCCCGAGTTCCTGAACCGTATCGACGACATCGTCATGTTCGACCAGCTCGACAAGAAAGCCATCTTCCAGATTATAGACTTGGAATTGAGCGGCTTCTACAAACGGGTAGAGACGTTGGGGTATCACCTCGAAATCACCGATGCTGCCAAAAACTTCATTGCCGAGAAGGGGTACGATGTGCAGTTCGGTGCCCGACCCTTGAAACGGGCCATCCAGAAATATCTCGAAGATGAGTTGGCCGAGATGATTATCCGGGCTACCGTTCAGGAGGGTGATACGATACGGGTCGACTTCGACCAGGAAAATCACAAAATCGTTTCGTCGATTATCGACTCGAAGAAAGAGGCGTGACACGACAGAAAGAGAATAAGCCAAAATGTCAGACTTTTTGAGTCTGGCATTTTTTTTGAAAAAATTTCGAGTAGAAAATTGTAACAATAAAAACATATAACCATGCAAAAAGGTACTATCGGGGTTACAACCGACAACATCTTCCCCGTTATCAAAAAGTTTTTGTACAGCGATCACGAAATATTCTTGAGAGAGCTGGTATCCAATGCCGTCGATGCTACGCAGAAACTGAAGACTCTGGCATCTTTTGGCGACTTCAAAGGCGAGCTGGGTGCGATGAACGTATCGGTTTCGATCGACAAGAAGGCCGGCACGCTTACCATCTCCGACCACGGTATAGGCATGACGGCCGAAGAGATAGACAAATATATCAACCAAATTGCCTTTTCGGGTGCTGAAGAGTTTCTGGAGAAATATAAAAACGATGCCAACGCCATCATCGGCCACTTCGGCTTGGGCTTCTACTCCTCCTTCATGGTTTCGAAGAAGGTCGAGATTCGCACCTTGTCCTATAAAGAGGGGGCAAAAGGTGTCATGTGGAGCTGCGACGGTTCGCCTGCCTACGAGATGACCGACATCGACAAGAGCGAACGCGGTACCGATATTGTGTTGTATATCGACGATGAGAACAAGGAGTTCCTCGAAGAGCAACGCATCGAGACGCTGCTGAAGAAGTATTGCCGCTTCTTGCCCGTACCCGTTGTATTCGGTAAAGAGCAAGAGTGGAAAGACGGCAAATATGTCGATACCGACAAAGACAAAGTCATCAACGACATGGAGCCGGCCTGGACTCGCAAACCGACCGACCTGACCGACGAGGATTACAGGAAATTCTATTCCGACCTCTATCCCGGCATCGACGAACCGCTCTTCTGGATTCACCTGAATATCGACTACCCCTTCAAGTTGACGGGTATTCTTTACTTCCCGAAAATCAAGAACAACATCGACATCAACCGGTATAAGATACAGTTGTATTGCAACCAGGTATTCGTAACCGATTCGGTCGAAGGCATCGTGCCCGACTTCCTGATGCTGCTGCAAGGTGTCATCGACTCGCCCGACATCCCGTTGAACGTATCGCGTTCGTACCTGCAAAGCGACTCGAACGTGAAGAAGATTTCGGGTTACATCACCAAGAAGGTGGCCGAACGTCTGCAAGAGATTTTCAACAGCGACCGCAAACAGTTCGAAGAGAAATGGGACGACCTGAAGATCTTCATCGAGTACGGTATGCTTTCGGACGAGAAGTTCTACGAACGGGCTCAGAAATTCGTTCTGCTGAAAGATACCGAAGAGAAATACTACACCCTCGACGAGTACAAGACGCTGATCGAAGGCAACCAGACCGACAAGGACGGACAGCTCATCTACCTGTATGCCACCGACAAGGAGGCCCAATACAGCTACATCGAGACCGCTACCGCGAAGGGCTACGACGTGTTGCTGATGAACGGTCAGTTAGACCCCCACTTCATCGGTATGTTGGAGCAGAAGTTGGGTAAATGTCGTTTCGTACGGGTCGACAGCGACTTGATAGACCGATTGATTCAGAAGAGCGACAACAAGTCGTCGGTTGCCCTCAATGAGCAACAGCGCGAAGTGATGACTACGGTATTCAAATCGCAGATTCCTGTCATCGAGAAGAGCGACTTCCTGGTTATGTTCGAGCCCGTAGGTGCTACGGCACAACCTATCGTGATTACGCAGAACGAGTTCATGCGTCGTATGAAGGATATGGCTGCCATACAACCGGGTATGGCCATCTATGGCGAACTGCCCGACAGCTACAACCTCATTGTCAACACCGAGCACCCCTTGACGCAACGGATTATCGCCGACACCGAGTCGTCGTGCAAAGAGCAGTTGACCCCGATACTCGACGAGTTGAACACGATCAATGCCGAAATCACCCGTCTGCAAGAGGCCAAGAAAGACAAGAAGGACGAAGAGGTACCCGTAGCCGACAAAGAGGCTTTGAAAAGTGCCGAAGAGAAGGCCAAGGAATTGCGTGCCAAAGAGTCGGACGTACTGAAGAGCTATGCCGACAAGAACCCGCTGGTTCGTCAGTTGGTCGACTTGGCTCTCCTCTCCAACAACATGCTGAAGGGCGAGGCTTTGAGCAACTTTATCAAACGCTCTGTCGAGATTCTTTAATGACTTGTTGATGCCGGTGAGGGGAACAGATATGAAGTAATACTTTATATCGTCCTCTCACCCAGCATATAAAGCAATACTCAAATAGCGAATATAGATTTGCTGCATTACTGCAATCTATATTCGCTATTTTTTATTTATCTGTTAATAAACAGCTTATAGAATAAGTCCGCCTATCAACTCTTTTACCGACGAGATATGATTTTTTTCGAGATATTCGTCGATTCCGTCGACGATTTTCTCCGAAATCTGAGGGTCTATGAAGTTGGCGGTACCTACCTCGATGGCCGAAGCTCCGGCCAACAGGAATTCAATGGCATCGGTGGCATTCATAATACCCCCCAGCCCCACGATAGGAATCTTCACGGCATGATAGGTCTGCCAAACCATACGCAGGGCAATGGGTTTGACACAGGCTCCAGACAGTCCGCCAGTGACGGTCGAGAGTACCGGGCGACGCCGCTGCGCATCGATAGCCATACCCAGCAAGGTGTTGATTAACGACACGGCATCGGCCCCTTCGGCCTCGACGGCTCGGGCTATTTCGGTAATGTCGGTCACGTTGGGCGACAGTTTCACGATCAGTGTCTTCGGGTAGGCAGCCCGCACGGCCCGCACAACGGCAGCCGCACTCTGGCACGAGGTACCGAAAGCCATTCCGCCCTCCTTTACATTGGGGCACGAGATATTCAACTCGATGGCCGGGATACGGTCCAAGGCTGCAATCTTCTCGGCGGTAGCCACATAGTCCTCGACCGAGGCTCCCGACACATTCACCAGAAAGTGGGTATCGATCTCCTGGATACGGGGATAGATGTGCTCGATGAAATAGTCTACGCCCTTGTTCTGGAGACCTACGGCGTTGAGCATACCCGCAGGCGTCTCGGCCATACGGGGATACGGATTGCCCTCGCGATGATGCAGCGTGGTACCTTTGACTATGATACCGCCCAGACGAGACAGGTCGATGAAATCGGCAAACTCTTCTCCATAACCAAACGTCCCCGAAGCGGTCATCACCGGATTTTTCAGGGACAGTGCACCTATATTAACTTTTAAATCTGCCATTTGAGTTTTTCTATATTAAAGATAGGACCTTCTTTACATACACACACATGGCCTTCGACTGTGTCTTCTACACAGCAGAGGCAGGCACCCACGCCGCATGCCATCGTATTCTCGAGCGATACCTCGCAAAAGATATTCCGCTCACGGGCATACCGGGCCACGGCTACCATCATGGGCTTGGGGCCACACACATAGAGTCGGTCGAACGGCTGCTCGAGCACCGAGTGCTGAGTCACAAAACCTTTTTCTCCCAACGAACCATCTTCGGTTGAGATGTAAACCTCGCCCCACTGCTTGAACTGCTCGTATTGCAGCAGGTCTTTGTCGCTGCGGAAACCCAGCAGGAACCGGGGCGTATAACCCTTTTCCTTCAGGTATTTACCCCAGTAGAGCATAGGAGCTATACCCACACCGCCACCTACGAGCAGAATCTTCTCGTTCGGGTTCTCGGGGGGTGTAAAGGTATTACCCAGCGGCAGAACCAGGTTCAAGGTTTCGCCGGCCGGCAGAGCACACAGGGTACGGGTTCCCTCACCGGCTTTACGGATGAGCAACCACAACTCGTTGCGGTCATAATCGACAAAATTGATGGAGATAGGACGCCTCAAAAAGGTGGCGGGAGAGCGATCGACCCGCACCTCGACAAACTGCCCCGGCAGCATGGGGGGCAACGGTTGCCCGTTGGCAGGTGTCAATTTCAAGAGTGCATAGTTGTCATGCAACTGTACATTTTCGGCTATTCGAAAATCGAGAATGTATTTTTTCATAAATCTGTTTTACTGGCAAAATCCGGTGGTGAGACTCTTGCCTGACACCATGCCGGCAAGCATCCGCAACCTTGTTTTGCATTTCTTTGCAAAGATAGTGAAAGGCGAGAGCAGAGACAAATGGAAAGCACAGTTTTCGACATTTGACTCTGCCGAGCCGCCTCCTTTCTTCTGGAAAGATAGTGAAAGGCGAGAGCAGAGACAAATGGAAAGCACAGTTTTAGACATTTGACTTTGCCGAGCGTCTATATGGATATGGAAAGGTGGAAACAAAAAAGCCAAACTTGCAGGAGTTTTTTCTATCTTTGCTCCATGAAATACCAGCGAACCATCCAAGATTTCATCTCCGAATATGCCGATGCCGATACCAATCGGTTGCGGCTGATGAATATACAGGCCGACTTCGATGTGGCGTGGGCCATTCTGCAAATCGAGGCCCGCAAAAAAATTCGCCACAAATTGCCGGACTGGGCAGCTAACCCGAATCTGGTATTTCCCTCACTCCTCTCGACCGAGCAATGCTCTTCCGAACAGACGGCCCGGTATAAGCAACGACTCATCCAATCGGGCGATTTGGCCGACCTGACCGGAGGCTTGGGCATAGATACCTGTTACCTGGCGCAAAAGGCCACGCAGGTCGTTTACGTGGAGCGCATGGCCGAATATTGCCAGGCTGCCCGCTCCAACTTCAAATGGCTGGGGGCCGACAACATCACGGTGGTCGAGGATGACAGTACCCACTTCATACAGTATTGTAACCGCTGTTTCGATACGCTCTATATCGATCCAGCCCGGAGGGGAAGCGGCAACAAACGGATTTTTGCCCTCGACGAATGCGAGCCTAATGTGGTGGCACTGATGCCCCAACTGTTGCGCCATGGCCGACGTATTGTCGTGAAGGTTTCGCCTATGGCTGATATTTCGGCTATTCTGACGCTTTTGCCCGAGGTCGGCGAGGTACATGTCGTATCGGTACGAAACGAGTGCAAGGAGCTGCTTCTGGTCATAAACTCAGATACTTCAACCCAAGAGATGGCCACGACGATTCACTGTGTCGATATGGATGCTGCGGGTCGGGAATCTACGTTCACTTTCCGTCTCGATGAAGAGAGGCAACTCCCCCACTCTGCCCCTTGCGATACGGTGGCCCGATACCTGTACGAGCCCAACTCGTCTATTCTCAAAGCGGGGGCCTATAAATCGGTAGCGGCTGCGTATGGAGTCGACAAGTTGCAAATAAACAGCCATCTATATACATCGGATTGTTACCTGCCCGATTTTCCGGGACGGAAATTCGAGGTGGTCGAAGTCATCGATTTCAACGCCAAGAGTTTGAAAACGGTTGGGAAACAATATCCCCGCATCAACCTCTCGACGCGAAACTTTCCGCTCACGGCAAACGAGTTGCAAAAACGACTCAAGTGCAAAGACGGCGGCGAATTTTATCTCTTTGCCACCACCCTTGCCGACAATCGAAAGATGTTGATTATTACCCGTAAAGCTATCAATGCTTGAACATGCGGTCCATCTGCCGCTTGTCTTCCCGCTCTTTAATCGAGTCACGCTTGTCGTACTCTTTCTTACCTTTGGCTATGGCTATGGTCACCTTGGCCAGCCCCTTGTCGTTGATGAAGACCCGGGTGGGAATGATGGAGAAACCCGACTCGCGCGAGGCCCGTTCGATTTTCGCAATCTCCTTGCGGTTGAGCAGCAACTTGCGGTCGCGGCGCGACGAATGGTTGTTGTACGAGCCGTAGAAATATTCGGCGATATACATGTTCTTAATCCATACCTCGCCGTTGTTGACGTAGCAGAAAGAGTCGTTCAACCCCGCTTTGCCCAGCCTGATCGATTTGATTTCGGTCCCCGACAATACGATGCCGGCATTGAACGTATCGAGCAACTCGTAGTCGAAAGAGGCCCGTTTGTTGCGAATATTTATTTGTGGTAGTTTCATCGTTTAATCTTCATCTTTTAATGGTTACATGACACCGGGCATGAAAAAGTAGAGCAGTTTCTGTATGGCCATCGGGATAGCCAGAAACAACACTGTGGTAGTCACCACATACAAGATGCTTTTTTGCTCGGGTATTTCCATATATTTTTGACTGTTCCAAATGACATACGCCAGCAGCAGCGGCAGAAAATCGACTATGGCCGGTACTTCGCAGAAGTAGCGCACCACCAGAATGCAGATGTCGAACAACATGTACAACCCCAGGTTGTACCCTACGAATCGTTTGATTCGCGACTCGGGCTGTACCACCTCCAACAGGTGCGTCGATAAAACTTTCATCACATACACCAGCGCATAGAATCCCCCGAAAAATTTTACAAATTCGATGATGGCCAGTTGCAGAGCCCGCGACAGCGAAATGTCGTGGAAGAAATATCCCAGAAAACAGACCACAGCCGTAACCCCCATCAGCGGGTAAAGAAACTGATTCAGAAATAGCTGTGTAGCACAAGGTGCCTTGTCTGTCTTTTGCCAGGTCTTTTCGGGAAAAACCAGGAGCAAAAAGAGATGTTTCAATTCATCCATAGAACTCGCTTTATTCAGATTCGTGTAACAAAGATAGCGAAAGGTGAGCAGAGAATAAAATATCGAAACTTGTTTCGGTATTTTTTATTCCGAATCACCCCCTATCTTCTACAAAGATAGTGAAAGATGAGCGTAGAGACAAACGAAAGGGGCGCTTTCTTATCCTGATGATACGGGACAGCCCCTCTATAACTTTCTGTAAATGGTCATATTTGTTCTATTTAACCCCTTGTCATGCACATTCTCTCTTTTTTATGGACGGATAGAAAAGTAAAATTTTTATCTTTGCATTTCAAAAAATTTCAGTTTAGTCTATTTATACATTAAAGAAGAAGATATGCCAACTATTTCCCATCGAGGTGAAATTATGCCAGCCTCACCCATACGTAAATTGGTCCCTCTGGCCAATAAGGCGAAAGAAAGAGGTATAAAAGTTTACCACCTGAACATTGGTCAACCCGACCTCCCTACCCCTCAAATTGGTCTGGATGCGCTCAAGCACATCGACCGCCGCACGCTGGAGTATAGCCCCAGCGAAGGGATAAAGAGCTTGCGGGAGAAACTGGTTCAATACTATGCCAAGTTCAACATACACGTAACCCCCGACGATATTATCATCACCACCGGCGGGTCCGAGGCGGTATTGTTCTCGTTCATGGCCTGCCTCGACCCGGGCGACGAAATCATCGTACCCGAACCGGCCTATGCCAACTATATGGCCTTTGCCATCTCGGCCGGAGCGGTTATCAAGACTCTGCCCTCCTCGATCGACGAAGGGTTTGCGCTGCCTTCGGTCGAAAAGTTCGAAGCCCTCATTACCCCGAAAACCAAGGCGATACTGATTTGTAACCCCAACAATCCCACGGGCTATCTCTATACGCAAAAAGAGATGAACCAGATACGCGACCTGGTGAAGAAATACGACTTGTTCCTCTTCTCCGACGAGGTCTATCGTGAGTTCTGTTACACCGGAGCTCCCTACATTTCGGCATTCCACCTCGAAGGTATCGAAGAGCAAGTGGTGCTTATCGACTCGGTATCGAAGCGGTACAGCGAGTGCGGTATCCGCATCGGTGCCTTGATTACCCGTCACAAGGAGTTGAAGAAGAATGTGATGAAGTTCTGTCAGGCACGACTCAGTCCACCGCTTATCGGCCAACTCATTGCCGAGGCGTCGATCGATGCCCCCGAGAGCTATATGCTTGCTACGTACAACGAGTATGTAGAGCGGCGCAAGTTCCTGATCGACGGTCTGAACCGCATCCCAGGCTGCTACTCTCCCATCCCCATGGGCGCCTTCTACACGGTGGCCAAGTTGCCGGTCGACGATGCCGACAAGTTCTGTGAGTGGTGCCTCTCCGAATTCGAGTATGAAGGCCAGACGGTATTCATGGCTCCGGCCTCGGGCTTCTACACTACCCCCGGGTTGGGAAAGAACGAGGTGCGTATGGCCTATGTACTGGAAAAAGAAGAGTTGGCCAAAGCCCTGATCGTATTGAAAAAGGCATTGGAGGCCTATCCCGGTCGTGTAGCCGTACATGAATAACTGGAAACTATATATTGCCAATCGCATTCATTTCGACAAAAGCTATCGGAAGAAGGCAACACCTCCGGCCATACGGGTAGCCGTGGCCGGGGTTGCATTGGGTTTGGCCGTTATGATACTCTCGGTAGCGATTGTCATTGGCTTCAAACAGGAGATTCGCGACAAGGTGGTAGGCTTCGGCTCTCACATACAGATAACCTCGTTCGACAGCAATACGACCTACGAAAAGCAGCCGGTACAATATACCGACAGCCTGCGTCAGGTTTTGATGGCTCACGAAGGGGTAGCCAAAGTCGAGCCCGTAGGTACGAAACTGGGAATGATCAAGACCGACAGCGACTTTATGGGTGTGGTCCTGAAAGGGGTGATGCCCGACTACGACTGGTCGTTTTTCAAGAAATATCTGGTTGAGGGTAATCTACCCCTCATAACCGATTCGGCAACCTCCAACGAGGTGATTGTCTCCAAGACTATCGCCGACAAAATGAACCTGCATGTGGGCGATAAAATCTATTGCTACTTCGTGCAAGACCAGGTACGGGCCCGCCGGTTCCTGGTGTCGGGCATCTATCAAACCGACTTCTCGGACTATGATAAACTGTTGATGATTGGCGATGTGCGCCAGGTGCAACGGCTCAACGGCTGGACCCCCGACCAGTATAGCGAAATCGAGTTACTGGTCAACGACTTCGACCAGGCCGACAATATCGCTTACGACCTATATACGCAGTTAATCGACCGCCCCGACGATTACGGCACCCACTACTACCCGCAATCTATCCGCACGCTGAACCCTATCTTTTTCGGGTGGCTCGACCTGCTGGACATGAACGTGTGGATTATTCTCATTCTCATGGCTGCCGTATCGGGCTTTACCATGATTTCAGGCCTGCTGATTATCATTCTGGAGCGGGCCAACATGATTGGTATTCTCAAGGCGCTGGGCGCAAACAATACCTCGATACGCGAGATATTCCTCTATGTTTCGACCTTCCTCGTGGGGAAAGGCATGATTTGGGGCAATGTCATCGGTCTGGCCTTGTGTTTCCTGCAACAGCAATTCCACATTATCAAACTCAACCCCGAGGCCTACTACGTGCCTTATGTGCCCATCGAACTCAATTTCTGGTACATCCTCTGGCTGAACATCGGCTGTATGGCCATCTCGGTGCTGATGCTGATTGCCCCCTCGTATTTAGTTTCGCTTATTCGTCCGGCCAAGTCCATCAAGTTTGAGTAAACCCGGCTTCCCGGTCGGGTCAATCCTCCTCTTCTACCTGTCGGGGCAATGTCATATTCAAGAAAATATATCCCAGTATTCCTGCCGCCAACGAACCGGCTACAATACCCAGTTTGGCCCGCTCGAGCAGTGCAGCTCCTTCGGGCCCCATGTCGCCAAACGAGAGGTTGGCGATGAAGAGCGACACGGTGAATCCGATACCACCCAATACCGATACGGCTGCCAGTGACTTCCAGGTGGTGCGGGTGGGCATCGGCACGATTTTCAGCTTGATGACCAGCCACGACGAGAGGAAGATACCCAGGAATTTTCCCACCAACAGACCCACGAAAACAGCCAGACTGATACCCGAGAAGAGCGAGGAGAACTCGAGACCCGAGAGCACAATGCCGGCATTGGCAAAGGCAAAGAGCGGAATGATAAGATAGTTGATGACGGGGTGCAGCGTATCTTCCAAATCCTGCAGCGGGCTGATGACCTTATCCGAGGCCGACTCGATGCTCTTCAGGCAGTTGATTTGCTCTTTCGAGAGCATAATCGAGCGGTCGCTGTCTTCGAATTGTTCTTGCGGGAAATTGGCAATCTCCTGGCGTATCGTGCAGATAAAGTGCGAGGTTGCCAACACCGGCTTGGCCGGAATACAGAAGGCGACCAATACCCCCGCAATGGTGGGGTGAATGCCCGAATTGAGGAACAGGAACCACACGACACCGCCCAATGCAAAGTAGAAGAGTTTGCTGTTTACGCCGGCCCGTCCGCCTATCCATAGCACCAGGAATACCCCTACGGCATAGAGCAGATAGGTCACCTCGATGTGTGTCGAGTAGAAGAAGGCAATCACCAGAATGCCGCCTATGTCGTCGACAACCGCCAGCGTAGTGAGGAATATCTTCAGGGCAATGGGTACCCGCTTGCCCAGCATCGCCAGTACACCCAGCGAAAAGGCTATATCGGTAGCCATCGGTATGGCACTGCCCCGCAGAAAATCGCTTCCCCGCCCTACATACATGAAGAGCAATACCGGCACCACCATGCCGCCGATAGCTGCGACAATGGGCAGCAGGGCCTGCTTCAGAGAGGTCAACTCGCCCACCAGCACCTCGCGTTTGATTTCGAGGCCGATAGAGAAAAAGAAGATGGCCATGAGTGCATCGTTAATGAATGTCATGACCGTCATCGGTTCGCCACCGTGACTGAAGAGGTTGAACCCGCCCACCTGAAGGGATATGGGTTGTGCCCACCACGAAAAATAGAGATCGGCGAGCGGTGAATTGGCTATGATAAAAGCTAAAAGCGTAGCTACGATCAACACGTTACCGCCGCTGGCGTAGTTCTTGATCGATTTCTTTATGGCATACAAGCTGTCCATATGGGTTGTTTTTGTAGTTTAAACAAAAAAAGCTCGTTACAGTTTTTCTGCCTCGGAATCAAAAAAAGATAGAGTGCGGGGTACCTCGCTTAGTCGAGTTTTAGCACCGCCAGAAAAGCCTTTTGAGGCACCTCGACCGAACCGATTTGCTTCATCCGTTTCTTTCCTTTTTTCTGTTTCTCCAACAGTTTGCGCTTACGGCTTATATCGCCGCCGTAACATTTGGCCGTCACATCCTTGCGCACCGGCTTGATGGTCTCGCGGGCGATAATCTTGGCACCGATGGCGGCCTGGATGGCAATCTCGAACTGCTGACGCGGAATGAGCTCTTTCAGCTTTTCGCACATGCGCCGGCCAAAGGTGACGGCATTGTCTACGTGGGTCAAGGTCGACAGGGCATCGACCGACTCTCCGTTGAGCAGAATATCGAGTTTCACCAGCTTCGACTCTCTGAAGTCGTGTATGTGGTAATCAAACGAGGCATACCCCTTCGATATACTTTTCAGCTTGTCGTAGAAGTCGATAACGATTTCGCCCAGCGGCATGTCGTAGATGATTTCTACCCGGTTGCCCGAGATGTACTCCTGCTTCACCAGCTCGCCCCGCTTGCCCAGGCAGAGGGTCATAATGGGGCCTATGTAGTCGGTAGCCGTGATGACCGAAGCCCGGATGTAGGGCTCCTCGATGTGGTCGATCAAGGTTGGGTCGGGCAATCCCGACGGGTTGTGAACCTCAATCATTCCGCCCTTCTTGTCATAGACTTTATACGATACGTTGGGCACGGTCGTAATCACGTCCATATTGAACTCGCGGTCGAGACGCTCCTGCACAATCTCCATGTGGAGCAGCCCCAGAAATCCGCAACGGAATCCGAAGCCCAGCGCAGCCGACGACTCAGGCTGGAAGGTGAGCGAAGCATCGTTCAACTGCAGTTTCTCCAGCGACGAACGCAGGTTCTCGAAGTCCTCGGTCTCGATGGGATAAACACCGGCAAAGACCATGGGCTTCACCTCTTCGAACCCGTCGATTGCTGCCGCACACGGGCGGTCTATGTGGGTAATGGTGTCGCCCACCTTCACCTCACGCGAGGTTTTGATACCCGAAATGATATAGCCTACATCGCCGGCCAGCAATTCGTTGCGCGGCACCATGTCCAGTTTGAGCACCCCGATTTCGTCGGCCTCATACTCTTTGCCCGTAGCTACGAATTTCACCTTGTCGCCGGTCCGTATACGGCCGTTGCATATCTTGAAGTAAGCGATAATTCCGCGGAACGAGTTGAATACCGAGTCGAAAATAAGACACTGCAGCGGGGCATCTACGTCACCCTTGGGCGGCTCTACCCGCTCGATAATGGCGGCGAGAATCTCCTCGACACCCTGCCCCGTCTTACCGCTGGCCCGGATAATCTCTTCGCGTTTGCAACCCAGCAACTCGACAATCTGGTCTTCCACCTCGTCGGGGCGGGCGCTCTCCAGGTCGATTTTATTGATTACCGGAATAATCTCCAAATCGTGCTCGATAGCCATATAGAGGTTCGAAATCGTTTGTGCCTGAATGCCTTGCGAAGCATCTACAATGAGTAGAGCTCCTTCGCAGGCGGCGATGGAGCGAGAAACCTCGTACGAGAAATCGACGTGCCCCGGAGTATCTATCAGGTTCAAAATGTATTTTTCACCTTGGTAGAGATACTCCATCTGTATGGCATGGCTCTTGATGGTGATGCCGCGTTCGCGCTCCAAATCCATATTGTCGAGTACCTGGTCTTGCAGGTCTTTCTCGGCAATGGTTTTGGTGTACTCCAACAAGCGGTCGGCCAAGGTACTTTTACCATGGTCTATATGGGCTATGATACAAAAGTTGCGTATATTCTTCATTGAGATCAGTCTGATAATTGCGACAAAGATACAAAAAGATGAGTGGAGAATAAAATATCGAAACATCGTTTCAGATATTTTTCATTCCGGTCGGTCTGTATTTTATTGCGACACAGCAGACAAAAAAGAGAGGGCAACTCTTTCGGGCCGCCCTCTCTCTGTAAACTAATGGCAATTTTTTATTTCTTGAAATAGCGGTTGTACAGACCTTCGAAGCCTTTGCCGTGACGAGCTTCGTCTTTGGCCATTTCGTGTACCGTGTCGTGGATTGCATCGTAACCCAGTTCTTTGGCACGTTTGGCGATACGCATCTTGTCGGCGCAAGCACCGCTTTCAGCCTCCATACGGGCTTTTACGTTCTTCTCGGTGTTCCAAACTACTTCACCCAGCAATTCGGCAAATTTCGAAGCGTGTTCAGCCTCTTCGAAAGCGTAGCGTTTGAAAGCCTCGGCAATTTCGGGATAGCCTTCACGATCGGCCTGACGGCTCATAGCCAAGTACATACCTACTTCGGTGCATTCGCCAGCGAAGTGAGCTTTAAGACCTTCCATAACCTCGGCGTCTTCTACAACACCGTCGCCAATATGGTGTTCGGTTACGAAATCGAGTTTGTCCGACTCAACCAGTTCTTTGAACTTCGAACGGGGTTGGTGGCATTGGGGGCAAAATTCAGGAGCTTCTTCACCTTCGTATACGTAACCGCATACAGTACAAATAAACTTTTTCATGATTGGTTATTTTTAGTTGTTAATGCTGTGTTATTGATTAGTTGATGTTCTCTTTCTTTTTCTGGCACGACGGACATACGCCCTTGCAATACATCTGAATGTCGGTAACTTCGAACTCCTTGAGTGCATCCATCGCAAAAGGAGGCAAATCGAAATCGAATATTTCGCCGCATTCATTGCACCTGAAATGCAAGTGAGGTGTTTCACGGGCATCGAAACGGGCATTCTTTTCGTCGATTGTAATCATTTGAATGACGCCTTGCTCGGTCAGCAAATTCAACGTGTTGTAAACGGTTGCCTTCGACAGTGTGGGAATAGACGGATACAAAGCATTGAATATTGTATCGGCCGTCGGATGTGTGTGATGAGTCATCAGATAATCCAACACGGCCATGCGCTGTACCGAGGGCTTTATGTTGTAACGACGTAGTTTGTTTTGAGCCGATTCTTTCATCTTTCTTTATTTGTAATGATTACAATTTTGTAATCGCAAAAATACTATATTTCTAAATACGAATACAAAAATTATTGTTAATAATTATTTTATTCTATCAAATGTCCGGGCAATGGGCGGCAGTTGTATTGCGAAGCCATGATTTCGCCGTAGGCTCCGGCCGACCGAATAGCAATCAAATCGCCTCGCTCGGTTGCATTCAGCATGACATTCTTTCCGAAGCAATCTGACGATTCGCAGATAGGGCCTACTACATCGTAGGGCTGCATGGCCATATCGGAGGTAATGTTCTCGATATGATGATGGGCCTGATACAGAGCCGGACGAATAAGGTCGGTCATACCGGCATCGACGATGACAAATTGCTTTTTGAGCGATTTCTTCACATAGAGTACTCGCGTGATGAGCGAACCGCACTGGCATACGATAGCACGTCCCAGCTCGAAGTGCAACTGTTGGCCGCTGCGCAGGTCGAGTGTGTCGCGGAATACATTGAAGTAGGTTTCAAAATCGGGGATGGGGTTTTTATCCGGATTGTCGTAATCGACACCCAGGCCGCCTCCTACATTGATGTGCTTTACCTGGATATTCCGTTTCACCAGATCGTCTTGCAGGCGGTTGATGCGTTCGCAGAGTACCCGGAAAGCCTCCATGTTCAAGATTTGAGATCCGATATGAAAGTGGAAGCCGATAAGCTGTACATGCGTATAGCCTTGCAATTGGGCAAGTACGCCATCGAGCATCTCGATGGGAATACCGAATTTGTTTTCACTCAGGCCCGTCGTGATGTACTCGTGGGTATGTGCGTCGATATTGGGGTTCAGCCGCAAGGCAATCGAGGCTACCGTCTCTTTTTTGCGGGCCAGCTCTTCGATGACGGCCAACTCTTCGGCCGACTCTACATTGAAGCAGAATATTTTGTTATCGAGCGCGTACTCAATTTCCCAGTCGGCCTTTCCTACGCCGGCGAATACAATCTTTCGGGTCGGGAATCCAGCCTCCAGAGCGGCCTTTATCTCGCCGCCGCTTACGCAGTCGGCCCCTACTCCCGAAGCGGCAATCAGTCGCAATACCTCGGGATTGGCATTGGCTTTGATGGCATAGTGTACCTGAAAATTCCGTTCTTCGGCCAGGCGGGTAAGCGTAGAGAGAGTATTATTCAACAGGGTCTTGTCGTAATAATAAAATGGGGTTCTTACTTGATTGAAATGTGTAACAGGAAACATGTGCTATTATTAAAAAATAAAGTGTCATGCAGAAAGCTTTCTGCATGACACCGTTGTTATATCCATTTATTTGTTTTCGAAAAGATACTGGCTGAGCGATCGTAGCGCTTTCACCTTGTCTTGCCGGCGAACCAGGAAAGATATATTGTAGTTGCTGCCTCCGTAAGAGATCATGCGCACGGGTATATCTTTCATGGCCTGGACGGCTGCCGATTCAAACCCTACATTGTTCCACTCCAAATCGCCTACAACACAGATAATCACCATGTCTTCGTCGACCGTAACCGTACCGAACTTACGCAAGTCGTCGAGAATCTCCTGCAAATGTTTCGTGTTGTCGATAGTCAGCGACACCCCTACCTCCGAGGTGGTAACCATATCGATCGAGGTCTGGTAGCTCTCGAATATCTCGAATACCTTGCGCAGGAAACCGTAGGCCAGCAGCATGCGGCCCGATTTTATCTTGATGGCCGTGATGTTCTCTTTGGCGGCGATAGCCTTGATCTGGCCGTTGGTATTTTCGTGAGTATCGCAAATCAGGGTACCGGGAGCATCGGGCTGCATCGTGTTGAGCAACCGTACCGGTATATTGTTCAACTTGGCCGGGAGCACACAGGTAGGATGCAGAATCTTGGCACCGAAGTAGGCCAGCTCGGCAGCCTCTTCGAATTGCAGGTGACGAACCGGTTTCGTATTCTCCACGAATCGGGGGTCATTGTTGTGCATGCCGTCTATGTCGGTCCAGATTTGTATCTCCTCGGCATTGATAGCAGCACCTATCAGCGAAGCCGAATAATCACTGCCACCGCGTTGCAGGTTGTCAATCTCGCCGTAGGCATTGCGGCAGATATAGCCTTGAGTGATATAGATTTCGGCATCGGAGTTCTCTTGCAACAATGCCGTAAGTTTGGTTTTGATAAACTGGTTGTCGGGTTCCGAATTCTTGTCGGTACGCATATAGTCGAGAGCCGGGATAAGGACCGACTTCACCCCTTGTTCCAACAGGTAGTTGTGCATCATGGCCGTCGACATCAATTCGCCCTGTGCCAAAATAACCTTCTCTTCGAACAGCGTGAAGAGATCTTTGGTAAACGAGCGTATATGGTCGAAGCAACCCTTCACTACATCGAGGGCCTTTTGCTTATATTCGTCGGTGCTGTACAGTTCATCGATGACTTTGATGTACTTTCGTTCAAGACTTCCAATCGTTTCCCGGGCTCCATCGGTATTCTTCTTATACAGATAGTCCGATATTTCCACCAAGGTGTTCGTTGTCCCGGCCATGGCCGACAACACTACGATTTTTTGATTCCCGTCACAAATTAATTTGGCAACATCTTTCATACATTGGGCGCTACCAACAGAAGTTCCACCAAATTTGAGTACTTTCATTTCTATTCTACTTGTTTTAAAATGTAAATTTATACTTATCGCTGGGCAAAAATAATTTTTTTTCGCCGGATTATCAACTATTCGGGCCAAATTAAACTTCGACAAGACTCTTGTCTTCGCATTTCAAGATGCGCCCGGGGAACTCCTCGACCAGATTCAGGTTGTGCGTTGTCATGATTACAGCCGTTCCTGTTTCGCAGATGCGGTGAAGCAGCGAGACAATCTGCTGCCCGGTCTGGGGGTCGAGGTTTCCGGTAGGCTCGTCGGCCAGGATAATCTTGGGCGAGTTCAACAGAGCCCGTGCGATGACGATACGCTGCTGTTCGCCGCCCGACAGCTCGTGCGGCATCTTGTACGACTTCTTGCGCATGCCCACCTGGTCGAGCACCTCGGCTACCCGGGTATCAATCTCCTCTTTATCCTTCCAGCCGGTGGCCTTCAGTACAAAAGCCAGATTCTCATAGACCGAGCGGTCGGTAAGCAGTTGGAAATCCTGGAAGACTATACCCAGTTTCCGACGCAACAGGGGTATCTCCTTATTGCGGATATGGCGCACGTCGAAGTCGAGCACCGAAGCCTCGCCTTCGCTGATGGGCAAATCGGCATACATGGTCTTTAACAGCGAACTCTTACCGCTGCCCACGCGCCCGATGAAATAGACAAACTCGCCGCTGTACAACTCGAAGTTTACATGATCGAGTATGGTCAACTCCTCCCGGCAAATCTGCACATCGGTATATTTGACAAGCAATTTCTTTTCCATAGTGTCTTATTTATGCCTCTTTTTTAATTCACGAGCTAAATCTTCTATACGATACCCCTTCGAGGTAAGCAGCACAATCAGGTGATACAGCAGGTCCGAAGCCTCGTAGATGAGCCGTTCGTCGCTCCCGTTGGTGGCCTCGATGACCGTCTCGACCGCTTCCTCGCCTACCTTTTGAGCCATGCGGTTGACTCCCGAATTGAAGAGCGAGGTGGTGTACGACCCCTCGGGCATCTCGGCCTTGCGCTGTTCGATGAAGTCTTGCAGATAGGTGATAAAGGCCATATCGTCGCGGTTGGTCTCGCCGAAACAGGTATCGGCCCCCGTATGGCACACCGGTCCACAAGGGTGGGCCTTGATCAGCAGCGTGTCGTTGTCGCAATCCTTCTGTATCGATTTCACCAGCAGGAAGTGGCCGCTCTCCTCGCCCTTGGTCCACAATCGGCCCTTGGTCCGGCTGAAAAAGGTTACCCGTCCCGTATCGATGGTTTTACGCACCGCCTCGGGATTCATAAAGCCGAGCATGAGCACCTTTTGTGTCACGTCGTCTTGAACGATGGCCGGCACCAGGCCGCCCATCTTGTCGAAATCCAGTTGCATCGTCTCTTCGTTCATATCATCATAATCTTATGGGAATGCCCTCTCCCGATAAATATTGTTTCAGCTCCGGGATGGCAATCTCCCCGAAATGGAATACGCCGGCTGCCAGAGCGGCATCGGCCTCGCCTTCTACAAAAGCCTCCTTGAAGTGGGCCATCGTCCCGGCTCCGCCCGAGGCAATTACCGGTACAGACAACTGCCGGTGCAACTCGCGCAAGGCGTCGCAGGCATAGCCGCCGTGTGTGCCGTCGTGAGCGATACTGGTAAACAGTATTTCGCCTGCCCCCCGGTCGGTCGCCTCGGCGGCCCATTCGAAAAGCGTGCGACGGGTCGGCACACGACCGCCGTTCAGGTAGCATATCCAATTTCCGTCCTCAAAGTTAGCATCTATTGCGATAACACATACTTGCGAACCGAAATTTTTTGCAACCTCTTCGATAATTTGGGGATTTTTCAGGGCCGCAGAGTTGAGCGACACCTTGTCGGCCCCCGCATTCAGCAGCCGGTCCACATCGGCCAGCGAGTGGATGCCGCCCCCCACCGTAAACGGAATGTTGATGCGAGCCGCGATGCGCTTCACCAGATCGGTAAAGGTGGTACGCCCCTCGTACGAAGCCGTAATGTCGAGGTAGACCAACTCGTCGGCCCCCTGTCGGCTGTAATATTCGCCCAACTCGACCGGGTCGCCGGCCTCTCTGAAGTTCACGAAATGGGTTCCCTTCACAGTCATACCCTCTTTTACATCGAGGCAAGGTATAATTCGTTTTGCCAACATGATACGTCAGTTGTTATGTATGATGAATCGGGCTATTTCGTCGAGCGAAATGCGCCCTTCGTAAATGGCTTTTCCCAAAATGACGGCCGGGACGCCCAGCGACTGCAGTGCCTCGATGTCGGCCCACGAGCCCACGCCGCCGCTGGCAATCAGGTAAATGCCCGGCAACTCGGCCAGCATCTTGCGATACAGCTCTACGGAGCACCCCTGCAACATGCCGTCGCGGGCAATGTCGGTCGTGATTACCTGCTCGATGCCCACCTGCATGTAGTCGCGCACAAAGGGTATCAGCTCCACATCCGAGTCGTCGAGCCAGCCGCCGGTCGAGATTTTCCCGTCCCGCACGTCGGCTCCCAGGATGATGCGCTCTTTGCCATACCGCTCAACCCACCCGACAAACCGGTCGCGGTCACGCACGGCAATGCTGCCGCCCGTCACCAGATGGGCCCCGCTTTCAAAGGCGATATGCAGGTCTTCGTCGCTTTTCACACCGCCCCCGAAGTCGATTGTCAGACTCGTGTGATTGGCAATCTGTTCGAGCACCTTGTAGTTGACCACGTGGCTGGCCTTGGCCCCGTCCAGGTCGACCAGGTGCAGACGGGTCACCCCGCTGTCTTCAAACGCCTTGGCCACCTCGAGCGGATTCTCGTTGTAGACCTGCTGCCGGGAATAATCGCCCTGCGACAACCGCACGCAGCGCCCTCCAATAATATCGATAGCCGGAATCAGTTGAATCATAGGGCCAGGAAGTTTTCAAGGATGCGTACCCCTACCGCCCCACTCTTCTCGACGTGGAACTGGGTGGCATAGAAATTGTTCTTGTTCATAGCCGCACAAAACGGGTTTATATAGTCACACGCCGCTATGCAATCGGTCGAAACCGGGACATAGTAGCTGTGCACGAAATAGACATGGCTACCCTCGTCGATGCCGTGAAAGAGAGGGCCACGCAGACCGCGCAAGGTATTCCACCCCATGTGGGGCACCTTTTGCTCGCTGGTCTGCGAAACAAAGCGTCGCACTTCGGTATCGAAGAGGCCGAGACAATCGACATCACCCTCCTCGGAGTGCGAGCAGAGCAGTTGCATGCCTATGCAGATGGCCAACACCGGCTGGGTGAGACCGACAATCACCCGGTCGAGCCCATGCTCACGCAAATACGCCATGGCCGACGAAGCCTCTCCCACCCCGGGAAACAGCACCTTATCGGCACGCGAGAGCACCTCGGGCGAATCGCTCACCACCGGGTCGATACCCAGGCGGCGCAAAGCGCACACAACCGAATAAATATTCCCTGCATTGTATTTTACAATGGCAACCTCCATAAAACTGTTATTTTGTCATATTTGAAAGTGCAAATATAGACATTTATCCAACTCTTCAAAATAACAAGTTGACAAAATAATAAATTTATGCAATTTTATTTGCTTTTTGTTATATGTAATTTATTCACGGTTTACCGTTTGCCTATTGTATATTCTTTTATTTATACATTCCAATAAATCAACCGGACAGACACTTTGCGCTTTTTAGATTAAAGGCTTATACAAAGAAGCACAAAAATAATCTTATGCACCAACTAAAACGACGTTTTTCTCTGGGCCGCCTTTTATTTTTGTACTATCTTTACCCACGAAAAAAATGAGCACTATGAAGATTACCGAATACATTCGCCATTCGTCGGTGGGCGTAAAGCTCATCGTGTTGCTGCTTTTGATTTTGTGCGGCGTGTTTGTCATTGCCATACCCATGCTTTTCGTGCGGGGTGAATATGCCCTGTTGATTGGCATGTATCTGCAAAACATAGGCATGTTCATCTTGCCGGCCTTGTTTGCCGCCATGCTCTTTTGGGGCGATGCCAGCCAGGGTCTGCACTTGAACAAGGCGCCCCGACTGGTCGAGTTGCTGTGTATCGTGGTGCTCTATTTCGTGGCCACCCCCATGTTCAACCGGCTGGTGGAGTGGAACGAGTCTATCAGCCTGCCCGCAGCATTCAGCGGCATCGAGGCGTGGATGCGACAACAGGAGGAGGCGGCCGCCGCAGTGACCGAACAGATGCTGCAAATCAAATCGTTTGCCCATTTCCTGGCCGTGGTATTGGGTATAGGATTACTCACCGGCATGGGCGAAGAGATGGTTTTCAGAGGGGTACTCCAGCAAGTGGTACAGGGAGAAAGTCGCCGGGCACACTGGGCCATCTGGACCTGCGCTTTCTTGTTCAGTGCCATACACCTGCAATTCTACGGATTCTTCCCCCGGTTGCTGCTGGGTGCGTTTTTCGGCTATCTGCTTGTGTGGAGCCGCAACCTGTGGCTGCCCATCTTCGGACATTTCCTTAACAACTGCATGGTGGTCTGCATCGCCTACGTCACCGGCAACGCATCGGACAATACGCTGGAAGCACTGGGCACGACACAGTCGTCCACGGGGTGGCTGGCCTGGGTAAGTCTCGTAGCCACCGCCCTCCTGCTCTATCTCTTTTATAAGAAAGTGTTCGTAGCCGATCGCGAGGTTAAAGGAATTTCTTCCGATGGAAGATAAAGTTACGGCCTAAGTATTTTTCGCGCACGATAGGATTCTCGGCCAACTCCTCCGAGGTACCCTGGAAGAGGATTTTCCCCTCGAACAACAGGTAGGCACGGTCGGTGATACTCAAGGTTTCGGGCGCGTTGTGGTCGGTAATGAGGATACCGATATTCTTCTCTTTCAGTTTGTAGACAATCGACTGAATATCTTCTACGGCAATGGGGTCGACACCGGCAAAGGGTTCGTCGAGCATGATGAACTTGGGGCTGATGGCCAGACAGCGGGCTATCTCGGTACGCCGCCGCTCGCCACCCGACAGTTGGTCGCCCAGGTTCTTGCGCACTTTTTGCAGACGGAATTCGGCAATGAGGCTCTCCAGCTTCTCGCGCTGGTACTCCTTGGTGGTAGGGGTCATCTCGAGTACACAGCGTATGTTGTCCTCGACCGACAGCTTGCGGAATACCGAAGCCTCCTGGGCCAGGTAGCCGATACCGATTTGAGCCCGCTTGTAGACGGGATAGTCGGTAATATCGAGATCGTTGAGATAAATATGTCCCTGGTTGGGTGTAATCAAACCCGTAGTCATGTAGAAAGTGGTCGTTTTACCGGCGCCGTTCGGCCCCAGCAGACCTACGATTTCGCCCTGTGTCACATCGATTGACACATGGTTGACCACCGTGCGCTGGCGATACTTCTTCACCAAGTCCTCGGTACGCAGCACCATGTTGTTGCCCGTGGGTTCCGAGGTCGGCTGTTGTACTTCGGCCGTCGCCTTGGGGGCGGCATCGGCAGCTTCGGCCCGATGTTTGAATAGTTTGGAGAACATATTTTATCTATTAGCGTTTTACTCAACAAGAGAGGTGTATGCCTTCGATCGACCGCATACGGTCCTGCTCTATCTCGTGCAAAGATACGGAAATAGAGATATTCATGCGCCACTTTTACAAAATAAAATAATGTCAAGTTCATTTCAAGGGGCAAAGCATTGCTGTACATCAATCTTTTTCACTACTTTTGTTCCTTGATATTCCAAAACGACGGATATGATTATAGACGATTCACTACGAAAATTCGGGGATTACGTCCTGCTGATGAGGCGGGTCTTCACCCGACCCGACCGCTGGCGGGAGTTTTTCAAACGATACATTGCCGAAATCTACAAACTGGGCATCGACTCCATTCCCATCGTCATCACCATCTCGGTCTTCATCGGTGCGGTTATCGCCATTCAGATGCAGAAGAATGTGGTGTCGCCCCTCATACCGGCATACGCCGTGGGGTTGGCTACCCGCGACGTGATTCTGCTGGAGTTCTCCTCGTCGATACTCTGCTTGATTCTGGCCGGCAAGGTGGGTTCGAACATTGCTTCGGAGATAGGTACCATGCGGGTAACCGAGCAGATCGATGCCCTCGAAATCATGGGTGTCAACTCGGCCAACCTGCTCATCCTGCCCAAGATTGCCGCCATGGTTTCGTTCATCCCGGTGCTGGTTGTCTTCAGTATGGCCAGCGGTATCGTGGGCGGCTACCTCATAGCCCAGTTTACCGACATCATTTCGGTCTCGAAATATATCTACGGCCTGCAAAGTTTCTTTGTCGAATACTACATTTGGCAAGCCATATTCAAAGCCCTCTTCTTTGCTTTTGTCATCAGTAGCGTAGCCTCGTATTACGGCTATCGGGTCAAAGGTGGCGCCTTGCAGGTGGGTCAGGCCAGTACCGATTCGGTTGTGGTCAGCAGTGTAATCGTGTTGCTCCTCGATGTAGTGCTCACTCAAATCTTGTTCTGATGATAACGGTAAATAACATATACAAGCAATTCGACGGGAAAGAGATTCTGCACGACGTTTCCGCCAAATTCTACTCCGGGAAAACCAATCTGATTATCGGACAGAGCGGCTCGGGAAAAACCGTATTGATGAAATGTCTCGTAGGTCTGTTGCGACCCGACCAGGGGAAGATTCTCTACGACGGCCGCGACGTGATGGCCATGACACCGGCCCAGACCAAAGTGCTGCGTACCGAGATAGGCATGCTGTTTCAGGGGTCGGCCCTGTTCGACTCGGAGACGGTGCTGGGAAATGTGATGTTCCCCTTGCGCATGTTCACCCGCGACAACTATGCCACCTGCAAGAAGAGGGCCGAGTTCTGTCTCGAGCGTGTAAACCTGAAGGGGGTGAATGACCTCTACCCCTCGGAGATAAGCGGCGGTATGCAGAAACGGGTGGCCATTGCACGAGCCATTGCCCTGAACCCCAAATACCTGTTTTGCGACGAGCCCAACTCGGGACTCGACCCCAAGACCTCGATTCTTATCGACGAACTGTTGAGCGACATCACCCACGAATACAACATGACGACCATCATCAACACCCACGACATGAACTCGGTTATCGGTATCGGTGAAAATATCGTTTTCATCAACAAGGGCCATCGGGAGTGGGTCGGCAACAAAAACAAGATATTCACCTCGTCGAACGAAGCCCTGAACGACTTCGTATTTGCCACCCGACTCTTCAAGGAGGTCAAGGGGTATATGATCGAGGAGTATCGCAAGCAAGAGGCTGCCGAAGAGCAATCGGCCCAATCGCCGGTCCACGAAAGCAAACACCAGTAAAAGCCCCACACCCCTATACGACAAGAGCGATTGCACGGCCCGGCATGCGGGCAAGCAATCGCTCTTTCGGTCAAGATAAGGGGATATGGTTGGTTAGTAGTTCCACTGGCAGGCAATCATGCGCAGGTTGCTGTCGCCCATGGTGCGCAGGTCGATAATCTGGTTGTACCGGCAGTTGATATAGACCAGATTGGGACAAAACGAAACGTCGAGCGTATTCAGCTGGTTGTTGTTGCAGATGAGCCGTTGCAGCATGGTGCGGTTGCTCAAGTCGAGATTGGTCAGGTCGTTGTACGAGCAATCGACAAAATAGAGGTTGTTGCTCCCGTCGAGACTCAACGTCGTGAGGTCGTTGTACGAGCAGACCAGGTCGGACAAGGCGGTACAGTCGAGCAGACCCAGTGTCTTCATGTTGTTGTCGCTGCAAACAAACGAAGTGAGCGAAGGCAGTTTCGAGATAACCATATTGGCAATTTCGTTGTCGTCGATATTCAAGTTCGAGAGGCTCACCGTACCGAAGAGGTTGAGGCTGGTCAGTTTGTTGTATCCGCAATAGAGGTTTTTCAAGTTCTCGCAACTGTCGACCATCAGCGATTCGAGGTGGCACCCCTGTACGTTCAGACTTTGCAGTTGCTGGGCTCCGTTCACATTAAGTTCGACAAACAGATTGTTCGAGCAGTTCAGATTTTTCAATCCCGGCAGCTCCGCGAGCGACAGGTCGGTAAGCCGATTCTTATAGCAATCGAGCTTGATCAGGGCCGGACAGTTGTCGATATTCAACGTCGAGAGTTTGTTGCGGCTTACGTTCAAGGTATTGAGTGCCGTACAGCCCGACACCTCGATACCGGTAAGCTGGTTGCGCGAGCAATCGACCTTTTGCAGGGCGGTAAAGCCGGCCAGGTCGAGCTCTCCGGCCAGATTCTTGTCCGACCACTCAATCGAGATTACCCGACCTCCGCTCCAGGTCACCCCCTTCCAAGAGGTCAGATTATTGATATTGGTGATTTCCAAGCGCACATAATTGGCATCGCCTTTGGCCGAGGTCTGCTGCAAGAAACTTTGCAGTTGTTTTACCTCCTTTTGGTTGCTTTTTTGAGCGAATAGCAGTCCCGCGCTTCCCAGCACGACGACCAACATAACGAAAACTCTTTTCATAACTGTTTTTGTTGTTTAGTACCTATTAAAAGTTGTTTGATTTCCCCAAGGGAAACTTTACAACTCTTAAACAACAGTTGTAGAAAAAAGTTCTTTTAACTTGTCGAAAGATAATGGAACCGACACGAATCAGGCCTTGCGTATCTCCCGCTCGTCGATAACGATGCGGCGAGCCTTGTAGAGAGCCCCTATCGCCTTCTTGAAACTCTTCTTGCTGCACTGGAAGTAGCGGGCTATCTCCTCGGCCGGCGATTTGTCGGAGAGGGGCAGACAGCCACCGGCTTCGTCCAACCGTTTCAAAATGGTTTCGCTCAACGGGTCGATGCGCTGCTCATAACCGATCGGTTGCAGCGACACGTCTATTCGCTCGTCGTCGCGCACCTGCTTGATGTAGGCTTGCAGATGTTCGCCGATGGCAACGGGGCGGAAAATCTCGTTGTGATAGATTACACCCCAATGCAGGTTGTTGATGATGACCTTGTAGCCGAGTTGGGTCTCTTGCACCACCAGAATCTCGACCGGCTGGTTGGGGGTATACTCGGGCGGGACATTATCGAGAAACTTGTCGAGCTTGGCCGATGCGACAATACGGCCGGTAGCAAAGTCGAGATAGACATACACGATATAATATCGGTCGGGCTGCATTTCGCCATGCTGTTCGCGAAACGGCACCAACAGGTCTTTGGCCTCTACGCCCCAATCGAGAAAGGCTCCCACCTTCGTGACCGACTTTACCTGCAAGCGGGCAAACTGCCCCACCTGCACGTACGGCTTACGGGTAGTTGCAATCAGTCGGTCCTCCGAATCGTAATAGACAAAGACCGACAGCTCGTCGCCCTCGGCATACGGCTTCTCGGGGAGGAATTTGCGGGGTAACAAGATTTCGCCTTTCTCGCCACCGTCGAGATAGAGCCCAAAATCGACCGTCTTAACGACCTTGAGTGTATTGAATTTTCCGATTTGTAACATACCGATTCTATTTGCAATACCCGTTTCATTATGGGATTCGTGGGCAAAGGTACACAATTCTTTCGACTCTGCTCGCAGCTGTTTGCAGAAAAACATCGTGCCTGTTCTGGGTACAGTTTGCTTTCATATCGGCGACCCCGTCACCCACATCAATTTGCTTTTTTTGCACTTTTCCCTTGCCGAGCCCGGTAAAAGGCGTATTTTTGTAAAAAACTTGTAGCTATGAAAAAGGTATCGTTACTGAGTATAATCGCCTTGGTAGGCTGTTTATATTCCTGCAATTTCAAGAGCAACAACTCGACCGACAACGCAACGGCCGATACGGTCGCCGTGAAAGAGGTCGTCATCAAAGAGAGCTATCACCTCGCGGGCGATACGGCCATGCCGGCCTGTAAAGTTTCGGTAACTATCGACGTTCCTACGAAATATCGGCAGGAGGGCGACGGCATTCGGTTGCAAAAGATGCTGACCCCTCTGGTATTCGGCGACGATTATGCCAGCGACTCCCTCTTCGAAAGTTCGGCTCAGAAAGCCGTGGCGTCGCACATAGCCGCCTACAAGGAGCTCGAACCCGAGTTTGAAAAAGAGATGAAAGAGAACGGTCCCTCCTACTCGTGCGAGTGGGAGTTCGATTACAACCTCTCCACGGTCTATAACCGCAACGACTTTTTCTGCTACAGCCTCTCCACCTCGGAGTACACGGGTGGAGCCCACGGCATGTACTCCGACCTGTTCTACACAATAGACCTCTCGAACTGGCATCGTATCGTTCTCGAAGATATTTTCCTGCCCGAATCGACCGATCAGGTAAATCACGTATTGCTGGACCAGTTGCTTAAGAGTCTGAACCTGGCTTCGCCCGATTCCCTGCTGGAGTTGGGATTTTTCGATACCGAAAACATTGCGGCCAACGAGAACTTCTACCTCACCGACGACAGCATCTGCTGGGTATTCAACCCCTACGAGATTGCCTGCTATGCTACCGGTCAGGTGCAGATAGCGGTCCCGTTCAAGGAAATCGAGATGTACATGCTCCCCGAGAGCCCTGTTAGACGACTGATTAAATAAAATCTCATGCAATATATCAAAACCTATTTCCCCAATCTGACCCCGACCCAGGAGAGCCAATTCGAGGCACTGGGCCCCTTGTATACCGACTGGAATGCGAAGATTAACGTAATCTCGCGCAAAGATATAGACAACCTCTATCTGCACCACATACTCCACTCGCTGGGTATCGCCAAGGCCATCGACTTTACCGACGGCACCACGATACTCGACGTGGGTACCGGCGGCGGATTCCCGGGTATTCCTCTGGCCATTCTCTTTCCCCAGTGTCGTTTCCACCTGATCGACCGGGTGGGCAAGAAAATCAAGGTGGCCCAGAGTGTAGCCGAAGCCATCGGGTTGCAAAACGTCACCTTCCAGCACGGCAGTGTAGAGGAGCTCAAGACCGAGTATGATTTCGTGGTGAGCCGGGCCGTCATGACCCTGCCCGACCTGCTGAAACTGATTCGGAAAAACATCAGGCGCGAGCAGCAGAATGCGTTGCCCAACGGGTTGCTCTGCCTCAAGGGGGGCGACTTGCAGAGTGAGCTTGCTCCGGTGAAGAAGACGTCGATTCTCTTCAACCTGAGCGACTACTTCAAAGAGGAGTATTTCGAGACGAAGAAGGTCATCTATGTACAGATTGTAAAAAAATAGAAACCATGAAGATAAACCGTTTCTACTTCAATATGCTCCCCGTCAACAGCTACGTGCTGTGGGACGACAAGAGCCGGCAGTGTGCCATTGTCGATGCTGGGTGCTACTACCCCAAAGAGGAGGAGACTCTGGCCCGATTTATTGCAGACAACCGGTTGACGGTAAAATATCTGCTGGCTACCCACCTGCATTTCGACCACTGCTTCGGCAACGCCTTTGTGGCCCAGCGGTACGGAGTCGCCCTCAGTGCCTCGCAAGCCGACGAGTTTCTGTTGCAGCACATGCCCCAGCAGTGCCAGGCATTCGGTATCCCGTTCAAAGGAGAAATCGAGCCCATCGGCCACTACATCGACCACGGCGACATCTTCACGCTCGGGACGGAAGAGATTCGAGCCATTGCCGTGCCGGGACATTCGCCGGGCAGTCTGGCCTTCTATGCCCCCGAATCGGGTTTTGTCCTTTCGGGCGACGCCCTCTTTCAGTTGAGTATCGGACGCACCGATTTCCCCGGCGGAAATCACCGCCAGCTAATCGAGTCGATTCATAAAAATCTATTGACATTACCCCCCGAAACGGTGGTCTATCCCGGGCACGGACCCGAGACCGAAATTGGCATCGAACGCAACGAGAACCCCTTTCTATGAGAGGGGTTCTTTGTTTTCATCGGGTTTGATATTCCCCAGCAAAAACTCTTTGAGCGACTGGATGGCCGTCTGTACGTTTTTCCATTGCTGCTGCTCCTCGGCCGGCAATTCGCTGAAGTCGAAGGTGTGGGCCATCTTGTCAATCAGTTCGACCTGATGCTCGGCTGCGGCCTCGTTGTGGTTGCGGGCATAGGCCAACACCAGATTGAAACGGGTCTGCAAGTCGTACATGTCGCCCTGAAGCACCTCTTCGAAAGCCTCGATGGCCTCTTTGTAATTCTCCAGATGCAGACAGGCCACCCCCTTCAGCCGCAAGGTCTCCCGGTCGTCGGAATTCAAGGCCAGCGAGCGGGACAGATGGCGATAGGCCTTCTCGTAATCGCCTACCTGCAAAAATATTTCGCCCAGAAACGAATGGGCCTCGTCGTCCCGTTCGTCGAGACTAATCGTGTCCTGCAGATAGATGATGGCTTCCCGAATCTTCCCCAGGTCATAATAGCACGTAGCCAGCTGGTAACAGATATTCGAGTTTGCGGGATCGGCTTCGAGAGCCTTGTGAAAATAGGTCAAGGCGTTGTTGTAATCCTCCCGCTTGATGTAACACTCCCCTATCAGTTCATAGGCTACCGACTTGTCTTTGGTCACCTCGGCATACTCCTTGAACTGTTCGATGGCCTTGTCGTATTGGCCCGAGTCGTAGTAACAATACCCTTTGAACGAAAGCACCGCCTCGTCGTCCTCCTTCACGGCCAGGGCAAAATCGCAAGCCTCGATAGCCTTGTCGTAGTGCTTGAGCAGAGCCTCGACCTTGGCCAAAGAAAACCAGTCGGTCACCGAATAGGGGTCTTTGTCAATCAGCTTGTTGTAAATCACGATGGCCCGGTCGTACTCCGACCGGTCTTCGCAAAGGGCAGCCATCTCGCGCAACAGCTCACGACTGTCGGGCAACACCTTCTCGGCCTTGTGTACGAACTCGACCAACCCGTCGAAGCAATTATAGTCGGCATAGATGTCGATGGCTTCGAAACAAATATCCTCCTGCAACTCATCACTGTCGAGCAACGTGAGCATCAACCGGTGAGCCTGTTTCACCTGCCCGTCAAGGAAGAGGAGCTCGGCCCGTATGAGGGTGGCATCGGGACTGTAATCGGCCAACTCCGACATAATCTTTCTGGCTTCGGCAGTCCGGTCGAGATAGAGCAGATAGCGGGCCTGTTTGAGGCGCAGGTCCACATCGTCGGGGTGCAGCTTCAACCCGAACTCGATGGCATGCAGAGCCTTGGGCATCTGCCCTTTGGACTCGTAATGGTCGGCAATCTCGTCGATTTCGTCGGAATCGAAATAGCAACTGCCCGCCCCCGACACCATCTGTTCGTACCGTTCTATGAGTTCATTGGATTTTTTAGACGACATTCTTGCTTGGCTTTCAGATAAAAACTGCCGGACTCCTTGCCTAGCAAGGAATCCGACAGTATAGTGATGGAATGGTATCTTATTTCGATTTCAGTTTTTCCCAGCTATCTTTCAACGACACGGTGCGGTTGAAGACCAGATGACCTTCGGTCGAATCGGGGTCGACACAGAAGTATCCCGTGCGTTGGAACTGGAAGCGGTCGCCCGGTTTGGCGTTCTCAGCCAGATAGGGCTCGATGCGGCAGTTGTCAATTACCTTCAGCGAATCGGGGTTCAACAGCTCTCTGAAGTCGACATCCTTCTCTTCCGAAGGGTTCTCCACGTTGAAGAGCCGGTCGTAAAGCCGTACCTCGGCCGTAGAGCTGTATTGGGCCGATACCCAGTGCAACGTGCCTTTCACCTTGCGCATGCTGCCCGGCATGCCGCTGCGGGTCTCGGGGTCGTATTCGCAATAAATCTCCTCGATGTTTCCGTCGGCATCTTTCTTCACACCGGTACATTTGATAATGTAGGCGGCTTTCAGGCGCACCTCCTGATCGGGAGCCAGGCGGAAGAATTTCTTCGGCGGATTCTCCATGAAGTCGTCGCGCTCGATGTACAACTCGCGCGTGAAAGGAATCTTGTGTGTTCCGGCTTCGGGATCCTCGGGGTTATTCTCGATGTCGAGGTATTCGACCTGTCCTTCAGGATAGTTGGTAATAATCAGTTTCACCGGATTGAGCACGGCCGATACGCGAGTAGCGGTCTTGTTCAAGTCTTCGCGAATGCTGTGTTCGAGCAGCGATACGCTGATGATACCGTCGTACTTGGTGTAACCGATTTTCTGGATAAAGTTCTTGATAGACTCGGGCGTATATCCGCGACGGCGCAAACCACAGAGAGTCGGCATACGCGGGTCGTCCCAACCGGCTACCAGCCCCTCCTTGACCAGTTGCAGCAATTTGCGCTTGCTCATCACCGTGTAGGTGAGGTTCAACCGGTTGAACTCGATTTGTCGCGGGCAGTAGCTCTCGTCGGCCAGTTCCTTCACGAAATACTCGTACAAGGGGCGGTGCACCTCAAACTCCAGCGTACAGATCGAGTGCGTCACACCCTCGAAGTAGTCGGACTGTCCGTGGGCAAAATCGTACATGGGATATACGTTCCACTTCGTGCCCGTGCGGTGGTGCGGGTGCTTGATGATACGGTACATGATGGGGTCTCTGAAGTGCATGTTGGGCGAAGCCATATCGATTTTGGCCCGCAATACGAAGCGGCCCTCCTCGAATTCGCCTTTGTTCATGCGTTCAAACAGGTCGAGGTTCTCTTCGACGCTGCGGTTGCGGTAGGGACTCTCGATGCCCGGTTGCGTGGGGGTACCCTTCTGGCGGGCAATCTCCTCCGACGACTGTTCGTCGACATAGGCTTTACCCTCCTTAATCATGCGGATGGCCAAATCCCACAATTTGGGGAAATAGTCCGACGCATAGTACAAGCGGTCGCCCCAGTCGAAGCCCAACCAGTGAATGTCTTCCTTGATTGAGTCGACATATTCGACATCCTCCTTGACAGGGTTGGTATCGTCGAAACGCAGGTTGCAGGTACCACCGAATTTCTCGGCAATACCGAAGTCGATGCAAATGGCTTTGGCATGACCTATATGCAGGTAGCCGTTCGGTTCGGGCGGGAAACGGGTACTCAAACGACCTCCATTCTTACCCGCCTTCAAGTCGGCCTCTACAATCTGTTCTATGAAATTGAGACTTTTCTTGTCTTCTCCTTCGTTATTGGTTTCAATCTGTGTCATAAATGCGCTTATTTATAGGGCGCAAATATAACAATAAATATCCAAAAACTGTTTTATTAAGCAAAAAATAGCAGATTGCAGACAATAGTCTACAAAAGTTCATGCCCCATCATATCCAGTTCATCTCGCTGTAATAGCGCATCAGATTGGCGACAGCCTCCTGCAGATCGGTGTGCAGCTGGTGAGTCATGCGCTGGATGGAGATTCGGCCGTTACCGTTCATTTTGGTCAGCAACAGGTTCGAAAACAGGTGCTTGCGGGCCTCCTCGCCCAACTTGTTGTTGAAGCCTACGGTCACACTGTCGTCGTGTTTGGCTACATATCCCAGCAACTCCTCCGAGCTTTGCGATTGACCAGCCTGTTGTTTGATAGCCCACACTTCGTAGTGGTAGTCGTCGTTGATTGTAGCTACATAAGGCGGAACTGCCGACTGGAACATCCGCCGAATATCTTTGTAAATCGAGTTTATGGCATCCATCTCTTTTTTCAATTAACGGTTATACGCGCTTTATTACACCTAACCGCTGTGTTTTGTTCAGAGACAAATGTCGATTATCCCCACGCTTTTTATTACTTTTGCATACGTTTTTCTAAATTATAAAGTGTGATATATCCGCAGAATTTCGAGCAGAAGATAGGTTTCGACCAGATACGGTCGCTCATTAAAGAGAAGTGTCTCAGCAGCCTGGGAACGGACTATACCGATAGAATGCAATTCTCTACCGACTACGACGCCATACGCAAGCAGCTGAACTGCACATGGGAGTTTGTACACATTATCGAGCAGGCCGACGATTTCCCGGCCGATTTCTTTTTCGACGTACGAGCTTCGCTGAAACGGGTTCGCATCGAAGGGACCTTTCTGGAAGAGAGCGAACTGTTCGACCTGCGGCGGTCGCTCGACACCATTCAGGCCATCGTGCGCTTTCTTCGCCCCGGCGAAGAGGAGGAGATCCGCTATCCCCACCTGTATGAACTGGCCCAAGAGGTAGAGGCATTCCCCCAGTTGATCAAACAGATTGACACGATTCTCGACAAATTCGGCCATATCAAGGATAGTGCCTCGCCCGCCCTGGCCCAAATTCGCAGCAGCATCGCCTCGACCCTCTCGAGCATATCGCGCAACCTGAACTCCATCCTGCGGGCGGCACAGAGCGAAGGGTTCGTCGACAAAGAGGTGAGCCCCACCATGCGCGACGGCCGGCTGGTGATACCGGTGGCCCCCTCGTACAAACGGAAAATCAAGGGTATCGTACACGACGAGTCGGCCAGTGGCAAGACCATATTCATCGAGCCGGCCGAAGTAGTCGAGGCCAACAACCGGGTGCGCGAACTCGAAAACGAGGAGCGACGCGAAATCGTGCGCATACTCACCGCCTTTACCGATACCCTGCGCCCCTATATCGACGAAATCATCTACTCCTACGAGTTTCTGGCCGAGATAGATTTCATTCGGGCCAAGGCCCTCCTGGCGCTGGAGACCGGCGGGACATTGCCTCGCTTTGAGAACAAACGGCAAATCGAGTGGTACCACGCCGTGCATCCCCTGCTCTACCTTTCGCTCAAGCGACAGGGCAAGACCGTCGTGCCTCTCGACCTGACCCTCGACGAGAAGAACCGCATCCTGCTCATCTCGGGCCCCAACGCCGGCGGAAAATCGGTCTGCCTAAAAACGGCCGGACTGTTGCAATACATGTTGCAGTGCGGCCTGCTGGTACCCATGTACGACAACTCCCGTACCGGCATCTTCAAGGACATATTCATCGACATCGGCGACGAGCAGTCTATCGAGGACGACCTGAGTACATACAGCTCGCACCTCACGCACATGAAATTTTTCGTGCGGAATGCCAACGAGAACAGCCTCCTGCTCATCGACGAGTTCGGTGGCGGCACCGAGCCCCAAATCGGTGGAGCCATTGCCGAGGCCCTGCTCGACCGTTTCAACCAGAAGCGGGCCTACGGAGTAATCACGACCCACTACCAGAACCTGAAGCATTTTGCCGAAGATACCGACGGCATCGTCAACGGCGCCATGCTCTACGACCGTCACCTCATGCAACCGCTCTTCAAGCTATCTATCGGTAACCCCGGCAGCTCGTTTGCCATCGAGATAGCCCGCAAGATAGGTTTGCCCGAAGATGTCATCGCCTCGGCCTCCGAGAAGGTGGGTTCGGCCTATATCGACATGGACAAGTATCTGCAGGACATCGTGCGCGACAAACGCTACTGGGAGAGCAAGCGCCAGAACATACGCCAGCGCGAGAAGAAGCTCGAGGAGCTCACCGCCCGCTACGAGGCCGACCTCACCGCTCTGGAAAAGCAACGCAAGGAGCTGCTGAAACAGGCCAAAGGCGATGCCGCCCAGATTCTGGCCGAGGCCAATGCACGCATCGAGAACACGATACGCGAAATCAAGGAGGCGCAGGCCGAGAAGGAGAAGACCCGTGCCGCCCGCCAGAAGTTCGAGCAGTTCAAAGCCGGACTGAGCGAAGAGCCTGAACCCGCAGCCGACGACCTGGTGAGCCGCAAGCTCAAACAGATTGCCGAGCGGAAGAAACGCAAGCAACAGCGCAAGAAGAGCGAAGAGCCCCAACCGCAGGCCGCAACCTCCTCTCCTCTCGCCGCAGGCGATGCCGTGCGGCTGAAGGGGCAAACCTCGGTGGGCGAAGTGCTCGAAGTGAATGGCAACAACGTAACCGTAGCTTTCGGGATGCTCAAGTCGACCGTCAAGGCCGACCGGCTGGAGCGGGTAAGCAAAAGCCAGATCAAGAAAGAGAATGCCAAGGCTACCTTTATCGGGGTACAGACTACCGAAGACATGCGGGAGAAGCAGCTCAACTTCAAGCAGGAAATCGACGTGCGGGGCATGCGGGCTGACGAGGCGTTGCAGGCGGTCACCTACTTCATCGACGATGCCATACAAGTGGGCTGTACCCGCGTGCGCATTCTGCACGGTACGGGCACTGGTGTGCTGCGGCAGGTCATCCGGCAATACCTCAAGACCGTGCCGGACGTAGCCCACTTTCAGGACGAGCACGTGCAGTTGGGCGGCGCCGGCATTACGGTAGTTGAGCTGAACTAAATACCTCGGACGGTTACAGGTTATATACCTCGTCGACCGTATAGTTGAAGAAATCGTTTACCGGTTTCATTATCTCGAAAGCGTGAGCCGTCTGCTCCACCCAATCGGGGGCATCGAAAAAGCTGTCGGGAGCGAGATGGACCATCACATAATCTTTCCGTTTGAGCCACTCGGCCTGCTCGCAATCGCGGGGGAACGGCCGGGGTACTACCTTGAGGGTCTCACCCTCCCAATCGGGATAAAGCGTCTTGAACTGCGGGCGGCCGATGAGTTCCTGAAACTCGTCGTAGTTGTCGTAAATCGCCTGTCGCAAAGCCTTCAGCAGTTTCGGCTCGGGGCACCATACCCCGCCGCTAATCATACAGTTGCCCGGCTCGAGATGAAAGTAGTAACCGGCCCGCAGACTCTTGCGTCCGCCCTTGGCCATATAGGCCGACATATAGGTTTTATAAGGTGTCTTGTCGGGCGAGAAGCGAATATCGCGATAGATGCGGTACATGCACGATTTCGCCTCCAGCCCCGCAATCTCGTCGTCGAACTGTGCGATGCGGTCGATCAGTTGCTGCACCTTGTCGATAAAGATCGGGCGCAACCGGTCATACTCCTCTTTGTGGGCTTGGAACCACTCCCGATTATTGTTTTCTCTCAGTCGAGTCAAATAAGTCAATATATCTTTCATATTCTTTAGCATTATATCGGTTCTATATCGAGTAATTACACTTCTTATTTGTGAAGCAAATATAGATTTTTTTGTTCGTTCTGTCACGTAAAAACGCATTTTATGCTCCCCCGTGGCAAAAAACAAGCGCAAGAATACCCGCTATGTTTCCATTTTTTACTAACTTGCCACGATTTTGTAAAAAGCAATACACAAAAACAGAATAAAAATAAGATGGAAACAAACGAAAAACAACCTGTCGACTTGCCCGAAAACGCGTTTCGGGAGTTGAAACCGGGTGAAGAATACCGTCCTATTCTCTCGCCCGACAAAGTCTATCCCGAGGCGAATGCCTGGTCGGTGACCTGGGGTATCGTCATGGCGATTATCTTCTCGGCCGCCGCTGCTTACCTGGGCCTGCGGGTAGGACAAGTATTCGAGGCCGCCATACCTATCGCCATCATCGCCGTAGGTCTGTCGGGAGCCGCCAAGCGCAAGAATGCCCTGGGCGAAAATGTGATTATCCAATCGATTGGAGCCTGCTCGGGCGTCATCGTGGCCGGTGCTATCTTCACCTTGCCCGCCCTCTATATCCTGCAGGCCAAGTATCCCGAACTGACTGTCAACTTTATGGAGGTATTCCTCAGCTCGCTGCTGGGCGGTATCCTGGGCATCCTGTTCCTGATACCTTTCCGTAAATATTTCGTATCCGACATGCACGGCAAATACCCCTTCCCCGAGGCTACGGCTACGGCTCAGGTACTCGTGTCGGGCGAGAAGGGCGGCAGTCAGGCCAAACCCCTGATTCTGGCCGGTCTCGTGGGCGGTATCTACGACTTCTGCCTCTCGACCTTCGGCTGGTGGAGCGATGTGCTCACGACCCGTGTAATACCCTGGGGCACCGAGTTGGCCAACAACGTGAAGATGGTGTTCAAGGTCAATACCGGTGCGGCCGTGTTGGGTCTCGGCTATATCGTAGGTTTGAAGTACAGCCTCATTATCTGCTCGGGCTCTCTCTTCGTGTGGTTCATCATCATCCCGTTGCTGGGCAGCGTACCCGGTAGTGAACTGGCTGCCGTCGCACCCGAACAGATCTTTACCAACTACGGCCGCTATATCGGTATCGGCGGTATTGCCATGGCCGGCGTCATCGGTATCATCCGCTCCTGGGGCATCATCAAAGGTGCGCTGGGACTGGCTACGAAAGAGTTTTCGAGCAAGAAGGATAGCGACGACAACAAGGCACCGCGCACCCAGCGCGACCTCTCGATGAAATTCATCGTCGGGGCCATCGTCATAGCGCTGATTGTGACCTTCCTCTTCTTCTACCTGGGTGTCATCAACAACCTGCTGCAAGCCGTCGTTGCCTTTGTCGTGGTAGCCGGCATCGCCTTCCTCTTCACCACGGTAGCCGCCAACGCCATCGCTATCGTAGGTACCAACCCGGTTTCGGGCATGACGCTGATGACCCTGATTCTGGCCTCGGTTATCCTCGTGGCCGTAGGTCTGAAAGGTACCAGCGGTATGGTAGCCGCCCTCGTGATTGGCGGTGTGGTTTGTACGGCTCTGTCGATGGCCGGAGGCTTCGTTACCGACTTGAAAATCGGTTACTGGATAGGTTCTACACCCCGCAAGCAGGAGTCTTGGAAATTCCTTGGCACCCTGGTTTCGGCAGCTACCGTAGGCGGTGTAATCCTGCTGCTGAACAAGGCTTACGGTTTCTCGGGCGAAAATGCACTCGTAGCTCCTCAGGCCAATGCCATGGCCGCCGTTATCGAGCCCCTGATGATGGGACAAGGAGCTCCCTGGCTGCTCTACGGTATCGGCGCCATTCTGGCCGTGATACTCACTTGGCTGGGTGTTCCTGCCCTGGCATTTGCATTGGGTATGTTCATCCCGCTGGAACTGAATACGCCGCTGGTTGTGGGTGGTCTCATCAGCTGGTATGTGGGTAGCCGCTCGAAAGATGCCGCTCTCAACAAGGCTCGTGTAGACCGCGGTACCCTGCTTGCCTCGGGATTCATTGCCGGTGGTGCCCTGATGGGTGTAGTCAGCACCGGATTGAGCCTGACCAGCTTCAAATATCAACACACGTTGAGCGAAAGCACGATGCAGATTGCCGGATTGGTGATGTATCTGTTGCTGATTGCCTTCCTCACGGTGATGAGTATGAAAGCTAAAAAAACGAACTAAAACAGGTTCGAACCCATAAACGAAGAGCGGGGTTGAAATGTAAAAGTTTCGACCCCGCTCTCGTTTTATCAGTTTCTATTTATCGGCACGGCTTACCGGCTCTCGACCACCAGTCCATCATAGGCAAAGTGGACATGAGGCGGCAGCTCCTTTTCGACGTCGGCCGTGAGCCCCATGTGGTGACTCATGTGCACCAGATAGGCTTCGCGCGGCTGTACCCGCTCGATTACCCGCAACGCCTCGGCCAAGGTCTGATGCGAGAGATGCGGATGTTTGCGCAGCGCGTTGATGACCAGCACATCGACCTGCTTCATCTTCTCGTATTCCGCCTCGGGAATCGTGAGGGCATCGGTAATGTAGACCAGGTCGCCTATACGGTAGCCCAAAAT
Organism: uncultured Barnesiella sp.; assembly: GCF_946496565.1. Classification (NCBI taxonomy): domain Bacteria; kingdom Pseudomonadati; phylum Bacteroidota; class Bacteroidia; order Bacteroidales; family Barnesiellaceae; genus Barnesiella; species uncultured Barnesiella sp. The sequence goes on along the minus strand of NZ_CAMMHD010000002.1, from coordinate 180,353 downwards.
AGGCAGCTTGTAGTGCATCACCCGTATGGGGGTAATCTCGATACCCTCGACCGAGAAGGGCTCGACGCCAATCTCCTGCAACATGATGTTGGGCACCCCGGGATAGAGGTGGTCGCCGAAACAGTAGGGCAACCGGGTGCGAATGCCCTCGGCTACCGGGTGCTCCAGATAAATGGGCAACGTGTGCGAACTGCCGAAAGGCCGCAGGTCGTCGATGCCGCCCGTATGGTCGTAGTGAATATGCGTGATGAGTACCGCATCGATTCGGCCCAGATGTGCACGGAGCATCTGCTGCCTGAAGTCGGGGCCGCAGTCGATGAGTATGTTTTTACCGTTCACCGTGACAACGGCCGAAGTCCTCAGCCGGTTGTCGTGTGGGTCTTTCGACGTACAAACCGGACAGGTACAACCGATTTGCGGTATCCCGGTCGATGTGCCCGTCCCCAAAAACGTGATCTGCATCATATCTATTTATTCAATATAATTCACTTCGGGATTGATGGTAATGCCATAGGTCTCCTGAACCGACCGTTTTATTTTCTCGGCCAGTCTCACCACGTCGTCCGGGCGAGCATTGTGTTTGTTGATGAGCACCAGACACTGCTTTTCATACACGGCAGCGCCCCCCTCCTCCTTGCCTTTCCAGCCGCAACGGTCGATGAGCCAGCCCGCGGGGACCTTCACATGCGCCTCGTCTACAACATAGTGCGGCATATCGGGGAATCGGACTTTCAGCTGTTCGTACTGCTCGACCGGAATGACCGGGTTCATAAAGAAACTGCCGGCACTGCCGTATTCGTCGGGCTCGGGCAACTTGGAGCGGCGAATGTCGATTACCGCCCGGCGTACATCGGCGATAGTGATGTGGTCGCCGGACAGCGAGCTGCGCAGATTGCCGTAATCGAGATGCAGCTGCGGATGCTTCTGCAACCGGTAGGTCACCGCCGTAACGATATATTTCCCCTTCAAGGCATGTTTGAAGATGCTGCTACGATAGCCATACTCGCACTCGGCATTCTGGAAAACCCGAGGTTGCCCGGTAGCGATTTCGATGGTCTCGACCTCGGCGATAATATCCTTTACCTCCACGCCATAGGCGCCGATGTTCTGCACGGCACTGGCACCTACCTCGCCCGGGATATACGACAGATTCTCGGCTCCGCCCCACCCTTGGGCTACACAACGGGCCACGAAGTCGTCCCACACGACACCCGCCCCCACCTTGACGAGCACCTCCGAGTCGGTCTCGCTCAACAGGTCTACCGTACGGATGGCCGAGTGCAACAGCACCCCGTTGTAGTGTTCGTGAACAAACAGCAGATTGCTCCCCCCGCCCATCGGCAGGAAGGGATGATGCTTCAACAAGTCGGAGTGCAGCAACGAAACCAGGTCGTCTACCTGGTCGTACTCGACAAACCAACGGGCATACACCGGCATACGGAAAGTATGCAGGGCCTGTATAAAATAGTTTTCTTCGATTCTTATCATACTATAATCTATATTCGGTCAGCAAGCCATCGACAAAAAAGAGATAGGCTCCCGAGTTATATATCCATTGTTCTCTCAATCCGCTGTAAGTGGGTATCTTCTTCACCTCGTTGGGATTGCCCAACGACAGCTTGCACTCGGCCTTGGTCATGCCGGCCTTTACCCGGCTCAAGGTGATTTGTTCCCAAGCCTCGTCCTGTATCTCCTTGTATTGCAACCGGGGATTCTCGAAGGAGAAGAGTCGGTCGAACGTAATGTATTGCGAGCGTGCCGAAGTCAACAGCGACATGAACACCCCGGCCTCGTTGCCCTTGTCGTCCTTGAACCACACCTCGACCGGCAGCACGTTGTTGCCCGGACGGATGTCGAGCACCTCGACCGGTACCAGCTTGCGGCCGTCAATCGCATCGCCGTTACGGTCGTACCACATGGGCGTCTTGATATAGAGGGTGCGCCCCTTCAACAGCGAACGGGCCATGTTCAGGTCGTCGAGGTCGATGAAGGGCGGTATCAGCGGCGTGTATTTCATTTGGGCGATTTCGGCCCGAGTCTTGTCGGTATCGTAACGGAACCTGTACCCTTCGCACTCAAACAGGAGCACCACCTTCTTCTCCCCACCGAAGGGACTCTCTTCGACACTCCCCGTGTAGGTAAAGATCTTACCTTTCAGCGATACGCTGTCGGGGAAGGTAGGGCGTTCGGCCTGAAAGACAAACGAAAGTTTTTCGTCGGTATAGTAAAACGCCTTGCCCTCACGCCACGAGTCGCACCCCTGCGGTACGAAATACGATTCGATAAAGGCATCTTCGGGGCTCTGTTTATCGGCTTTGCTCTCTTCGGGCAAAGTGATTTTACCGGTACTCTCGACCCCCGTAAAGCACGAAGTCATCGACAGCAGGCTTAATATCGTTATATAAATCAGATTTATCCTCATATTTCATTTCTCTTATTTCGCCTTGCTCCATCGCAAGGCGAGATACATCAGATTTCATAGCTGTGCATGAGCAAAGATACGAAGAAACTGCCAATGTAAAGAAGAAAGATTTATGAAATTCTCTCTTCACAACCAATAAACGAAGATTATTTTTTGTACTTTTGCCCACGTATGAAAACCGTCACTCCCATTTTGATTCGCCGTGTGCGATTCCGCCGATGGAACCGCCACAGCTATTCGACCTTTTGCAGCATAGGCCGCTGCATCAACATCGGGAGTGTGCGCAAGGAGATAGCCGACCAGTCGCTCAAGAAGGGACTAGTCTCACTCGATGCTTGCAACCGGAAAGATACCGTATGGACCGAACACGATGAGGGTCTGCCCGACGACTCCTCGCCCGAGTTGTCCGAACTGCAACCCCAGGCCATGGAGGCCCTGGCTCTTCGTTCGGTGTCGCCCCTTGCGGTCGATGCCCCTGCCCGGTCTGTATCTGCTTCTATGGTATATACTCGATTCCGACATAACGGTCCGACGACCGCCTTATGCCGGATTTTCTATTTTTGTCACCCCTTAAAATCGTATGCTTATGGACAATTTTGATGCCGAACATTTGTGGCACCCCTATACCTCGACCATCAATCCGCTGCCTTGTTATCCGGTAAAACGGGCCGAGGGGGTTTATATCGAACTCGAAACCGGCGAGCGGCTCATCGACGGTATGTCGTCGTGGTGGGCTGCCGTCCACGGATACAACAACCCGGTATTGAACCAGGCGGCCGAAGAGCAACTCAAGGCCATGTCGCACGTGATGTTCGGCGGGCTTACCCACCGCCCGGCCATCGAGTTGGGCAAACTGCTCCTGCAGATCGTACCCTCGACCATGCAACACATCTTCTACTGCGACTCGGGGTCGGTATCGGTCGAAGTGGCTCTGAAAATGGCGGTACAATACTGGTACTCGCGCGGCGAATCGAAAAAGTGCAATTTCATCACCATACGGTCAGGATACCACGGCGACACGTGGAATGCCATGTCGGTGTGCGACCCGGTGACGGGCATGCACTCCATCTTCGGCAGCGCACTGCCGGTGCGCTATTTCGTGCCCTCCCCCTCCTGCCGATACGACGGTGAGTGGGACCCCTCCTGCATCGAACCCCTCAAAGAGGCTATCGAAGCCCATCACGACGAACTGGCCGCCCTTATCCTCGAACCCATCGTACAAGGGGCCGGCGGCATGTGGTTCTATCACCCCCAATACCTGCGCGAGGCCCGTGCCTTGTGCGACCGCTACGGCCTGCTGCTTATCTTCGACGAGATTGCCACCGGATTCGGCCGCACCGGCAAACTCTTTGCCTGGGAACACGCCGGCGTTACCCCCGACATCATGTGTATAGGCAAGGCACTCACCGGCGGCTACCTGACCATGGCGGCTACCCTCACCACACACGAGGTGGCCGACACCATATCGCGCGGCACACCGGGCGTATTCATGCACGGTCCTACCTTCATGGGCAACCCGCTGGCTTGTGCCATTGCCCGGGCTTCGGTCTCGCTGCTGCTCTCGTCGGGCTGGCAGGAGAAAGTGGCTGCCATCGAGGCCCAGTTGATACGCGAACTGGCCCCTGCCGCCACCCTGCCCCAGGTGGCCGATGTGCGCGTATTGGGAGCCATCGGTGTCATCGAGACGAAGAAGCCGGTCGACATGGCCTCCATCCAACGGCAGTTTGTCGAGCACCGGGTGTGGGTACGACCTTTCGGCAAGCTGGTCTACATCATGCCTCCGTTTATCATCACGAGCGAACAGCTCACCTTCCTCACCTCGGCTCTGGTCGATGTGGTTAAAAATCTGGAATCATGATGGATAGCTACGCTTCTCAACTCGATGCGCTGGCCCGGAAAGGGAACTTGCGCAAACTGCCCGAGATGGAGCCGCAAGGGCTCTATCTGGTGCGCGACGGGCAGGAAATGCTGAACCTCTCGTCGAACGACTATCTGGGATTGGCCGACAACGTGGCGCTGAAGAGCGAATTTCTGCAAACACTCGACCCGCTGGAATGCCGCTTCTCCTCCACCTCGTCGCGCCTGCTCACGGGCAACTATCCCGTATACACCCGGCTCGAGGAGCGGCTGGCCCAACTTTACGGGGCCGAGAGCGCCCTCGTCTTCAACAGCGGCTACCACGCCAACAGCGGCATCCTGCCGGCCGTGACCGACAGCCGGTCGCTCATCCTGGCCGACAAGCTGGTCCATGCGAGTATCGTCGACGGCATCGGTCTCTCCAAGGCCCGCTGCATACGCTACCGTCACAACAACTACGAACAGCTGGAGCGGCTGGTGGCCGAGAATGCCGGGGAGTACGACCGCCTGTTTGTCGTTACTGAAAGTATCTTCAGCATGGATGGCGACGAGAGTGACCTGCCTCGGCTCGTGGCGTTGAAACACCGCTACCCCAACCTCTATCTCTACCTCGACGAGGCGCATGCCTTCGGGGTGCGCGGCCCGCACGGACTGGGTTGTGCCGAAGAGCACGGGGTTATCGGCGACATCGACTTTCTGGTAGGTACATTCGGCAAGGCCGCCGCCTCGGTAGGAGCCTTTGTCATCTGCTCCGAAGAGATGAAGCAGTACCTGGTCAACACCATGCGTACTCTTATTTTCACCACGGCACTCCCCCCGATCAACCTCGAGTGGACCCTCTTTATTGTCAACAAGATATGCGACATGACGGAACGTCGGGAGCACTTGGCCCGGATAGGCCGCCGCGTGCGCGAAGTACTCAACCCGTTGAACGGCGGCATCCTCAGCAGCAGCCACATCATACCCTATGTACTGGGCGAATCGGAACGGGCCGTCGACGTGGCCCTGCGGCTGCAACGCGAAGGGTTTTACCTGCTGCCGGTGCGTCCGCCCACGGTTCCCGCGGGCACGTCGCGCCTGCGCATTTCACTCACCGCCGAGTGTAGCGAAGCCGACATCGAGCGGCTTGTCTCGACCATACAACAGATACAATCGAGCCTATGATACAGCATTTCATTTCACGCCGAGGCAGCGACGACCTGATTCTCTTCTTTGCCGGCTGGGGCATGGATACCCGCCCTTTTGCCGAACTCGAGCACATCGGGTGCGACTGCTGCATCTGCTACGACTATACGACGCTCGACTTCGACACGAGCCTGCTTGCCGGATACAAAAATATCGAGCTCTATGCCTGGTCGTTCGGGGTATGGGCCGCCTCGGTGGTCTTGCCCGATACGGACCTGCCCATCCGGCATGCGACGGCCATCAACGGCACCCCCTGCGGCATCGACCCGGAGCGGGGCATATCGCCCGAGATATTCCAGGCTACCCTCGACCACCTCGATGCCGCAAGCCTGAACAAGTTTTACCGCCGCATGTGCAACGACCGCGACTCCCTGAGCCGCTTCCTCGAGGTGCTCCCCGACCGCAGCATCGACAGTCTGCGCAGCGAACTGATGGCTATCAGTAGCGGTATAGCCCGGCATCCGGCCCCCCGATTCCACTGGGACCGGGCCATCGTCGGGACCAAAGACCGTATATTCCCGCCCGAGAACCAGTTGAAGTCCTGGAAGGAAAACACCCCGGTCACAACTGTCGAAGCGGCTCACTACCTGCCATTCCGCCCTATCGTGCTCGAACACCGATTCGACAAGGCGGTTATCCGGAGCCGGTTCGAAAGCGCCGCCTCTACCTACGAGCAAGAGGGACTTATCCAAGACCGGATAGCCCGCCGCTTGAACGAGATGATACCCGACCGCCCGGCCGACGAATGCCGTCGCATTCTGGAAATCGGGTGCGGTACCGGCAAACTGACCCGTCTGCTGGTCGAGCGTTTCCCGCAGGCCCGGTTCACCTTGAACGACCTCTCGCCCGAGATGAAACGCCATGTCGAAGGGCTCCCCTTCGAACAGCTCGATTTCGTAGCCGGCGATGCCGAGCGAATCGACTTCGCAGGACCATACGACCTGATAGTATCGGCCTCGACCATCCAATGGTTTACCGATTTAGAGAGCTTCCTGAAACGCATTTCGGCCCGTCTCTCCGACTCGGGAACGATTGCTTTCAGCTCGTTTGTCGCCGGCAACTTGCCCGAGATTCGCACCCTGGCCTCCGTCGAGATGCCCTATTGGGAATACGACGACCTGCAACGGCTCTTCGGTCGCTACTTCCAACTCGACACCTTCGAACGCGAGAGCTACACGCTGCGTTTCGATACTCCGGTCGACCTGCTGCGCCACCTGCGCAATACCGGTGTAACGGGGACTCCGGGCAACCGACACAAAGGATTCAACTTTATCAAACGCTACCGCGAGACATTCGGCGAAGCTCACTCGTGCACGCTCACCTATTGTCCCGTCTATATCATTGCACACAAAAAGAGATAACTATGAAAGGAACTTTTTTCATTACCGGCATCGATACCAACATCGGTAAAAGTTATGCCACCGGCTGGCTGGCCCGCGAATGGAACCGCCAGGGCATCAAGACCATAACCCAAAAGATGATTCAGACCGGCAACGTGGGCCACTCCGAAGACATAGACCTGCACCGCGAAATCATGGGCATACCCATGACCGAGGAGGATAGGCAGCACATCACCTTCCCCATCGTCTACTCCTACCCGGCCTCACCGCATCTGGCTGCCGAGATAGACTACCAGACAATCCCCATCGACCGGATTGGCGAGTCGACCCGCATCCTGCGCGACCGCTACGACGTGGTTCTGCTCGAGGGTGCCGGCGGTCTCATGGTCCCCATTACCCGCGACTACCTCACCATCGACTATGTGGCCGACCAACATCTGCCGGTTATTCTGGTCACGTCGGGCCGGCTGGGCAGCATCAACCACACGTTGCTCTCTATCGAGGCTCTGGAGAAGCGGGCGATTCCCCTCTACGGACTCGTATACAATACCTACCCCAAAGCCGACGAACTGATCGATGCCGACACCGAGGCGTACCTCCGGGACTATCTGGAGAAACATCACCCCGAGAGCCGGTTCTGGGTATTACCGCAGATTGATCTGACCCGCTAAATTCGACAAAAAGGTAACGGGCTATACATTTTGCAGGACAAAAAGACAGGATTTTTAAGATTTCTTGTTACCTTTGGAGGAGATAAGATGCGGTTTGGTATAAAAATCAAATGAACTTGTTTTTTTACTTTCGACGTTTGCATCTTTATCATACAATTTGTATCGTGCTAATTACCTTGAAATTCGACTTTATGCTCAGAACTCTATTCAAAACAATCTGCTGTGTGCTGCTCATTCTTCCCGCTATGGCGCAAGCTCAAACCGATTTTGTAAAAACAGCTATCGACGAGACGAAACGGCAATATGCCCCCGACTCACGTACCGCAATCTTTGCCGTAGAGGGCGAACTGCTGAACGACTCGCTGTGTGTACTGAAAGGCCGTTGCAACAACCGGCTGGCTGTCGAAGCCCTGCTGCACCGGCTCGATTCGGCAGGCATCGCCTGTGTCGACGGTATCAAGATGCTGCCCGATAAGAATCTGGGCTCGCTCACCCGCGGACTTGTCACCGTGTGCTGTGCCAGCCTGAGAGGTGGCCCCCGGCATGCGGCCGAGATGATGACCCAGGCCATCATGGGCACTCCGCTTCTCGTCCTGGAACGCGACAAGGCCTGGCTTCTGGTACAGACCCCCGACCACTACATTAGTTGGGTACCGGCCAACTCGGTAACCCTGCAGGACGAAGCCGGCTGGAAGGCCTGGCGAGAGTCTGCCCGGTATGTCTACACCGGCTACCAGGGCTTTGTGTATGATGCGCCCGACCGCAACGCCGGCATCGTGTCGGACATCGTGGCCGGTGCCATTCTGCAAGCCGACGGGAAAGCCCGCAAGGGGTTCGTTCCCGTTCGCTTCCCCGACGGCCGCAAAGGTTTCCTGAAGAGCGACGAGTGCTGCGACCTGGCCCAATGGGCTGCACGTCCCCTCGACATGAAGGTGGTGGTGCGGACGGCCCGGCAGATGATGGGCTCGACCTATCTCTGGGGCGGGACTTCGGTCAAAGGGGCCGACTGCTCGGGCTTCGTCAAGACCGCCTACTTCTGCAGTGGTGTGATTCTCTCGCGCGACGCTTCGCAGCAGGCACTTACCGGCGACATCATCCCGGCCGACCAATGGCAATCGTGCCAGACGGGCGACCTGCTCTTTTTCGGCGATGAGCGGGGCCGTGTAGACCATGTGGCTCTCTATTTGAACGACGGCGAGTACATCCACTGCTCGGGACAGGTAAAGCTCAACAACCTCGACCCGGCGGCGCCCGATTACCGGGAATCGAATTTCGTGAGCATCAGTCGTATGAAAACCAAAATAGGAACACCCGGAATTACGGCCGTAAAGGCTCACCCGTGGTATTTCGACCAAAAATAATCGTGACGATGGACCGACGGAATTTTTTACTGAAAAGTGCCATGGGCACTCTGGGGTTGAGCCTGGCGCCTACCCTTTTCAGCGGTTGCGGCAGCTCCGCACCCCAAGCGACCGGACGCGACCGGCTGGAACTTTCGTTCAAGCCCTATGACTTGAAGTTGAAACACGCCTTCACCCTGGCCAAGAACTCGCGCACGCATACCCCCGACGTGCAGGTGCAACTGCGCTATGGCAACTACATCGGTTACGGCGAGGCCTCCATGCCGCCCTATCTGGGCGAGACGCAAGAGTCGGTATGCCGGTTTCTCGGACAGCTCGATCTGTCGCAATTTACCGACCCCTTCCGTATCGAAGAGATTCTCGACTATGTCGACTCGGTAGCCCCCGACAACCGGGCGGCCAAAGCCTCGGTCGATATTGCCCTGCACGACCTGCTGGGAAAAATCATGGGGCAACCCTGGTATAAAATCTGGGGGCTCTCGCCCGAGAAGGCCCCGGCCACCTCGTTTACCATCGGCATCGATACCGAAGAGGTGGTGCGGCAGAAGTTGAAAGAGGCCGCCCCCTACCGCATCCTGAAGATAAAGATGGGGCTCGACAACGACAAGGAGTTGGTGCGCATCATTCGCTCCGAGACCGACCGGCCCATCTGCGTCGATGCCAACCAGGGGTGGAGCTCCAAGGAGTATGCCCTCGAGATGGTCGAGTGGCTCAAGGAGCAGAACTGCCTGTTTGTGGAGCAACCCATGCCCAAAGAGATGATCGACGAGCAGGCCTGGCTGCACGAGCGTGCCTCGCTACCCCTCATTGCCGACGAGTTCCTGCAACGGCTGCCCGATGTGCGCCGGGCCTACGGCCTCTACGACGGCATCAACATCAAGCTGATGAAGAGCACGGGCATGCGCGAAGCCTACCAGATGGCCATATTGGCCCGAGCCCTCGACATGAAGGTAATGGTGGGCTGCATGACCGAAACCTCGTGTGCCGTGTCGGCCGCCGCGCAGCTGTCGCCGATGGTCGACTGGGCCGACCTCGACGGGAACCTGCTCATATCGAACGACCTCTTCGACGGCATGAAGATTGTCGACGGCATGATTTCGCTTCCCGACCGTCCCGGTATCGGCGTCGTTCCCCTCTAAGGGGCTATGAACCTATCGAGCTGCACCCTTCACGATGCAGCTTTTTTTAGGCTTTGTACATTCTGTAAAACGTATAATTCAAATTTTTCCATGTCATTCTCCACACCCTCCGAAATCGTTGCCCAAGTCGAACGGGCATCACTCAGTAAAGTAACCCTCTCTACCCCGCGCACTCTCGTCGCCGCCATGCTGGCCGGCATCTACATTGCCATGGGCGGCCTGCTGTCGCTGCTCATTGGCTACGGCTTTCCCGAGTGGACCGCCGGCAATCCGGGACTGCAACGCCTCCTCTCGGGCTGCATGTTCCCCCTGGGCCTCATTCTGGTGGTATTGGCCGGGGCCGAACTCTTCACCGGCAACAATGCCGTGTTAATTCCGGGACTGATGAACCGGAAATACGGCATCGCCCCCGTGTTGCGCAACTGGGTGCTGGTCTATGTCGGCAATTTCATCGGGGCCCTTTTCTTCGTCTACGTAATGATTTGGTGTGCCGGCATTGTCGATGCCGACCCGTGGAAGAGCGCTATCGTGCAGATAGCCCAGACCAAGACGAGCCTGCCGTGGGGTGTGGTATTCGTCAAGGGCATCGGGGCCAACTGGCTGGTATGTCTGGCTGTCTGGCTGGGATTCAGCGCCCACTCTACCGCCGGGAAGATGATGGGTCTCTGGTTCCCCGTGATGTGTTTCGTGGCCATCGGTTACGAGCACAGCATCGCCAACATGTTTTTCATTCCGCTGGGCATGTTGCAGGGGGCCTCGGTCACTTGGGGGCAATTCCTGCTCGACAATCTCGTACCAGCCACACTCGGCAATATCGTGGGTGGCGCCCTCTTCGTCGGGTGCGTCTATACCTACCTCTATCTCTCCCGCAAATAACCCGTTCACAAACCCACCATACCAATCGAGGGGCACCCCTGTTGCAGGAGTGCCCCTCGGCTATATCGGTGAGTTGCGGTCTCTCGACCCGCAGCTTATTTTTTGGTCATCTCGGCAATTACGGCCATCACGCCGGCAGCAGCCTCTTCGGCCAATTCGGGTGTGCGGGCCTCGGAATAAACCCGGATAATCGGCTCGGTATTCGACTTGCGCAGGTGTACCCAGCTGTCGGGAAAGTCTATCTTCACACCGTCGATGTCGGTGATGTCGTACTGGGCATACTTGCTCTTCACGGCAGCCAGCAGGGCGTCCACGTCGATGTCGGGGGTAAGCTGTATCTTCTGTTTAGCAATGCTGTAAGCCGGATAGGTAGCTTTCAACTGGCTGACGGTTTTGCCCGATTTGGCCAGGTGCGAAAGGAACAGGGCGATACCTACCAACGCATCGCGACCGTAGTGGCTGGCGGGATAGATGACTCCACCGTTGCCCTCGCCGCCGATAACGGCTCCGGTCTGTTTCATCAGGGTAACTACATTCACCTCGCCCACGGCCGAGGCGTTGTATTGCTGTCCGTACGAACGGGTCACGTCGCGGAGAGCTCTCGACGAGCTGAGGTTCGACACCGTATTGCCGGGCGTGTGTTTCAGTACATAGTCGGCCACGGCAACCAGCGTATACTCCTCGACAAACATGTCGCCATTCTCGCAAACGATAGCCAGACGGTCTACATCGGGGTCAACCACGAAACCGACATCGGCACGACCCTCTTTCATCACCCCGGCTATCTGGGTGAGGTTCTCGGGCAGCGGCTCGGGATTGTGGGGGAATTTGCCATCGGGCGTGCAGTTCAGTTCGATGATATTCTTCACGCCCAGAGCCTTCAGCAAAGCGGGGATAACGATACCGCCCACCGAGTTGACGCAGTCGATGGCCACGGTAAAGTTGGCCTTGCGGATAGCATCGACATCGACCAGATCGAGAGCCAGTACGCTCTCGATATGTTTCTGGGTGTAGGTATTGTTCACATACAGTTGGCCCAACTCGTCGACTTCGGCAAACTCGAAGTCCTCGGCCTCGGCGATGCGCAGCACCTCCTGTCCCTCGGCAGCATTCAGAAACTCGCCCTTCTCGTTAAGCAGCTTCAAGGCATTCCACTGCTTGGGGTTATGGCTGGCCGTCAGGATAATACCGCCGCAAGCCTTCTCCATGGTAACCGCAATTTCGGTGGTAGGCGTGGTGGCCAACCCGATGTTTACCACATCGAAGCCCATACCCATGAGGGTACCGATTACGGTGTGTTTTACCATTTCGCCGGAAATACGGGCATCGCGTCCTACTACAATCTTATTGGTCTTTACCGGTGAATTTTTACGAATAAAGGTAGCATAAGCTGCCGTAAACTTGACGATATCGAGCGGATTGAGCCCTTCGCCGGCTTTCCCTCCGATCGTACCGCGTATTCCTGAAATAGATTTAATAAGAGACATATAGCTTTATTATTTTGATTTATTGTATTGTACATAGTATAGATAAGGCATCACGGTCGAGGTCTCGGCAGTAAATCCGGCTTTGGCCCGGATGAGCAGATTGACCCGGCATTCATTCCCCAGGAAGTACATGGGGTACTGTATGCCCGTACCGTATTGAGTGGTCGACGACAGGGTAGTTTCGCCGAAGCGAATCGTAATGTAGTCGGAGGGGTTGGTATTCCCTACCGGCGAAGGATTGCTGCCGGCCACCAGCGCTTTCAGGTCGTAACGCAGGAAGCGCAGATTCACGTCGTTGCCCTTCTCGAAACGGTCGTTCATATCGCCCGGCTCGAGCACCTGCATGTAGACATTGCCGTCGGTATCGAGTTTGTAGTATGGTACCGCCAACGTGTCGTTGTTGGGGACATCCTGCAAGGAGATGAATACCGAGTCGGCCGGTATCTCGTTGATGACTATCTTGTCGGCCAGAAACGTTTTCACGGCCTTGTCTTCTTCTTTCAACAAGTCGGCATACGACTTGCCATCGTTACACGACGACAAAAGGGTTACGCCTGCGAACAAAACAATTAAAACTTGTGCTAACTTATTCATAATTTATCAATCGATTATTCTTTGTCTTTTGCCATATATTTGTCATAGAGGGGCAAGATGCTGCGCAGCAGAGCCTGAGCCTCTTCCATCGTTCCGTGAAATTCGCCGCCGGCCGCATTCAGGTGACCGCCGCCGTTGAAGTGTTCGGCTGCTACCTTGTTGACCGGGTAGAATCCCTTGGAGCGCATCGATACCTTGATATACTCCTTGTCTTCCCGCAGAAAGGTCGAGAAGCGGATACCCTCGATGCCCAGCGGCACATTGACCAGCCCCTCGCTGTCGCCCTTGTGGTAGTCGTATTTTTTCAACTCCTCACGAGTGAGCGAAATCAGAGCCGCCTTGTATTCGGGAAATATCTCCATCTTCTCACTCACGGCATAGCCGTTCAACCGTATCTTGTCGACCGTATTGGTATTGTAGACCAAGGCATAGATGCGGTCTTTGTTGATACCCAGTTTCACCAGTTCGGCAATGATGTAGTAAATTTCGGGAGTATTGGAGTTGTAGGTAAAGTTGCCGGTATCGGTCATCATGCCCGTATAGATGGCTTCGGCCGAGTAGAGGCTCATGCGGTCGAACATGCCCATGCGACAGATAAGGCGGAATATCAGCTCGCTGGTCGATGCCACCTCGGGATGCGAGATGATGATGTCGCAAAACTCCTCGGGATTGAGGTGATGGTCGATGAGCACCTTCTTGGCTTCGGAGAGCGATACCGACTTTTGCAGGCGGTCGATGCGGTTGAGCGCATTGAAGTCGAGACAGAAAATGAGCTCGGCCTCGGTTATCAGTTTTTCGGCAAACTCGGGATAGCGCGTATAGACGACAATCTCTTTCGAACCCTTCAGAAAAAGCAGGTTCCTCGGCAACAGATCGGGAACGACCACGTTCACCTCCTTGCCCAGCCCATCGAGAAAATGATACAACCCCAACGAAGCTCCTATGGCATCGCCATCGGGAGAAACGTGGCAAGTAATGACGATCTTTTCTTTCTTCTCTATCAGTTTGCGTACTTGCTGTATTTTTTCTTCCGCAATTATTTTGTTAATCATCTATCGTTTTTAACGGGTTCTTACTCTTTTTATTTTGCACAAAGATAGCGCAAACGCCGACAATACCCAATAAAAAACAGGCTATTCTGCCGGGTTCAGCTACATCTTTTCATTCAAGGCAAAGGTAAAAATTATTATCCACATATCGAATACTATTTTTGTTCATCTACATATTTTATCTATTATTACCCAAATCATATCGGTCAATCGGTTTTTCATTTGGCAGATAAAAGTTATCTTTGCCCCACTAAAACAGAGTTGTTATGAGAAAAAAATTGCTCCTATCGATTGTGAGCCTATTCCTCTGCATAGGCGTTCAGGCACAAATACTGGAACCGGTCAAATGGAAAGTCTCCCTGCAAGGCGAAGGCCAAGAGAAAGAAATCGTTTTTCACGCCTTTATCGAGGACGGATGGCATCTCTATGCCACCGACATTCCCCAGGGCGGACCTATCCCCACGTCGTTTTCGTTCGACGAACTGTCGCAGGTATCGCTGAAGGGTGAGGTGACACCGGCTCAACGTCCGCACGAAGAGTACAGCTCGCTGTTCGACATGAAACTGGGATGGTACAACTCCAAAATCGATTTCAAACAGGCCCTTACCATCGACGACCCCGACAACTTCAAGATTACCGGCTATATCACCTACCAGGCCTGTAACGACGTGACCTGTCTGCCACCGACCAAATATGAATTTTCGTTTGGCGAAAGCCAGGCCGAGGCCGCTCCGGCCCCGGTCATGACGCCGGTCGCCTTCAACACCAAATCATCGTCGAGCCGGACCGACCAGCCGGGCTGGCAACCGGTTATCGAGCAGATTCAATCCATGGACAGCGACGGCGTACATCACTCCGACTCCCTCTGGTTCATCTTCCTGTCGGGTTTCGTAGGCGGTCTGCTGGCGCTGCTCACGCCCTGCGTATGGCCCATGATTCCGCTCACGGTGAGCTTCTTCCTCAAGAAACAGCAAAGCCGTCGTAAAGCCATCGGCGAGGCCATTCTCTACGGGCTCTCCATCATTGTCATCTACGTGGGTGTAGGGTTGCTCATCACCTTGCTGTTCGGAGCCAGCGCCTTGAACGACCTGGCCACCAACGCCCTCTTCAATATACTCTTCTTTGCTCTGCTGGTACTCTTTGCCGTCTCCTTTTTCGGAGCCTTCGAGATTACTCTGCCGGCATCGTGGAGTAACAAGCTCGACCGCAAGGCCGACACCGCTACCGGCATTATCGCCATCTTCTTCATGGCCTTTACGCTGGTTCTGGTCTCCTTCTCCTGCACGGGTCCCATCATCGGCACCCTGTTGGTCGAAGCTGCTTCGTGGGGTGGCAAGCTGGCCCCGGCTGTGGGAATGGGTGGTTTTGCCATCGCCCTGGCCATACCGTTTGCCCTCTTCGCCATGTTCCCCTCACTGATGAAACAGATGCCCAAATCGGGCGGCTGGTTGAATATGGTCAAAGTGGTGCTGGGTTTTCTGGAACTGGCCCTGTCGCTCAAATTCCTCTCGGTGGCCGACCTGGCCTATGGCTGGCACATCCTCGACCGTGAGACCTTCCTGGTACTCTGGATTGTCATCTTCGCCCTGCTGGGATTCTATCTGCTGGGCAAAATCAGTTTCTCGCACGACTCACCGGTAAAATATGTGTCGGTACCCCGGTTGTTCCTGGCTATCGTATCGCTGTCGTTCTCCATCTACATGATTCCCGGCCTGTGGGGTGCTCCGCTGAAAGCCATCAGCGCATTCGCTCCTCCCTTGTATACTCAGGACTTCAACCTCTACGATCAGGAGGTGCACGCCGCCTTCAACGATTACAACGAGGGTTTGGCTTATGCCCGCAAAGAGAAGAAACCGATTCTGATCGACTTCTCGGGCTATGGTTGCGTCAACTGCCGCAAGATGGAGGCTTCGGTCTGGACCGACCCGAAAGTAAAAGAGATTCTCGAAAAGCAGTATGTACTCATCACCCTCATGGTCGACGATAAGGAGAAACTGAGCAAACCTATCACCGTGACCGAAAACGGCAAGCAGGTGAAGCTGACCACCGTGGGCGAGAAATGGAGCTTCCTGCAACGCTACAAGTTCGGGGCCAATGCCCAACCCTACTACGTGATTATCGACGACAAGGGCGAACCGTTGGCTGCTCCTTACGGATATGACGAAAGCGTGCCTCGCTTCGTCAAATTCCTGCAAAGCGGATTGAAAGCATTCAATAAATAAAAAACGATTATGTCACACACCAGAGAAGAAAAGACAGAAGCATTCGGTCGCCTTATCGACATACTCGACATTTTACGCGAGAAATGCCCCTGGGACCACAAGCAGACCAACGAGAGTCTGCGACCCAACACCATAGAAGAGACCTACGAGTTGTGCGATGCCCTCATTCGTCACGACAACGAGGCTACCAAAAAAGAGCTGGGCGACGTGTTGCTGCACATTGCATTCTATGCCAAGATTGGCGAAGAGAACGGCACATTCGACATTGCCGACGTGTGCAATGCTCTTTGCGACAAACTCATCTACCGCCACCCGCATGTGTTCGGGACTACCCACGTCGAAGGTTCGAACGAGGTGGAGCAGAACTGGGAACAGTTGAAGCTGAAAGAGAAAGGCGGCAACAAAACGGTGCTCGAAGGGGTACCTTCGGCTCTGCCGGCCCTGATCAAGGCCTACCGCATACAAGACAAGGCCCGCAACGTGGGGTTCGACTGGGAAGAGCGGTCGCAGGTCTGGGACAAGGTCCACGAGGAGTTCGATGAGTTGAAAGAGGAAATCGACCACATGAATCCCGAGAATATGGAGAGTGAGTTCGGCGACCTCTTCTTCAGCCTGATTAACGCGGCCCGGCTCTACGGCATCAACCCCGAGAATGCCCTGGAGCACACCAACCAGAAATTTATCCGCCGGTTCAACTACCTCGAGCACGAAACACTGCAAAAGGGACGAAACCTCAAGGATATGACACTTGCCGAGATGGATGCCATCTGGGACGAAGCCAAACAAAAAGGGCTCTAATCGGCCCCACGGGTGAACCTATAAAGGCTCTCGTTTGTTTACTCGATACACACTTGTACGAATAAACGATGAGAGCTTTTTTATTACTCCTCCTCTCGCTGGGCTCGGCCTGGCTCCAGGCCGCCGAACATACCTGGATAGCCCCGGCGTGGACAGCCCGCAATACGCCGGTAGTTACCGTCGACAGTATCTTGCTGCGCGACACGTTGAGCCGACTCTACATCACCCTGAAACAACCCCCTCACACCACGCTTACCCTGCACGACGACTGGGAGATACATGACAGTCTGGGCAACTTCACGGCCCGGATAAAAGATGTGGACGGGGTCGACTTCAACCGCATATTCCAGTTCGACGACGACAGTACCGTCGCTGTCGAGATGGATTTTCCACCCCTGCCGGCTTCGTGTAGCGAATTCGACCTGATAGGCAACAAACCATCGGGCGAGATACGAGTCATCGGCCTCTCACTCAATCGGCAGCAATCGCCCGTCGCCCTGTCGCCGCAACCGGCCACACGCCCCAGCCCACCACTGCCGGTCATCACCTTCGAACCCGACACCGCCTGGCTGCAAGGTCGCTTCATCGGGTACCACCGGCGGCTGAATCTGCCCGACGGAAAGATTGTACTGACCGACCTGCTCACCCGGCAGCAAACTACCATCGAGGTTCCTGTTGCCGACGATGGCACTTTCGCCGTCCAGCTGCCCCTCTGCCATCCTGTGCAGCAAAAGTTGATTTTGGGCGACCGATACATCCCCTTCTATATCGAGCCAGACGACACGCTTTCTCTGCAAATCCCGCTTGATGAGCTGTTGGCCCCTTATCGAAATATCCGTGAAATAGAACAGAACTGTACCCACTTGATTTATCAGGGACGAAATGCACAAGCCAACTACGAGTTGCGGCAGATACGCCTGCAAGAGGCCGAGACAGACAGCAATTGGATGCAGGCACTACGTACGCTATCGCCCTCGCTCTACTACCGGTCTGAAGAGAATAAACTTAAAGTAAAACTTAAACGATTGAATCGTGATTGGCAGGCACAAAAACTCTCGAGTAAGGCCTACCTCCTCTCCATTCTCAACAATTACTATCTATTTATTTCGCATTTGATTGTATATAATACAATTAAAAACTTAAATACAGATAGCGAATACTCAAAATACAGAAAAATAGACATCCCATTCGCTACTATTTATCCCCTGAAAGAACCTCTCTCGGTGGTTTCGGAATACTATCTTCCTTTCATCACCCTGTTGGAGAACCAAGCCAACAGTACCACGCCCCCCGACTGGACGAGCGTCGAATTTATCGAAGCCCTCAAGACCCGGAACGTCGACCTCTTGCCCGAGGAAAAAGAGGCGTTACGGCTTGCTTTAGATGGAAATACCGCTATCACCCCACAGACCCAAGCAGTAATTCAGCAACTGAACAACAGGTGTGAAAAGGAACAAATATCGATGCGGGAAGAGAAACTGAGGCAATGGAGCGAAGAGAGTTATCGGAACCGTTTCGGCTCGCCGGACGACTTCACCCGGCAACTGCTCGATGCTCGCCGAGTCGTCAGGCTCTGGCAATCGCTGCATCGGGCATTGACCATCCGGGAACAGTCGGAGTTTACGATTACAATCATCGACCCGCCGTTGAGGTTTGCCGTCAAACGCATCACCTCTCGACCCGACCGATAAAGGGAGGCGTGGAAAAGTCGAGGCCGAATGAAAATAAAAACGTACCTTTGCACTCGTAAAACTTCAAAAAGAAACGAGACCCATTATGAAAGTGTGCGTTGCCGAAAAGCCCAGTGTTGCCAAAGAGATTGCCGATATTGTAGGCGCCAAAAGCCGACACGACGGCTACTTCGAAGGCAATGGCTACCAGGTGACCTGGACCTACGGACACCTCTGCACCTTGAAAGAACCCCACGAATATACCGACCAGTGGAAGCAGTGGACCCTGCGGTCGCTCCCCATGATACCGGCCCGTTTCGGCATCAAGCTGATACCCGACCGGGGCATCGAAAAACAGTTCGGCATCATCGAGTCGCTCATGTCGAAAGCCGATGCCGTGATAAACTGCGGCGATGCCGGCCAGGAGGGAGAGCTCATTCAACGGTGGGTCATGCAGAAAGCGGCCTGCAAATGCCCCGTATACCGGCTCTGGATTTCGTCGTTGACCGAAGAGTCTATCCGGGAGGGATTCCAGAATCTCAAACCGCAGGCCGAGTTCGACTCGCTCTACTATGCCGGCTTGTCACGGGCCATCGGCGACTGGCTGCTGGGCATGAATGCCACCCGGCTTTATACCCTCAAATACGGGCAGAACCGGCAGGTACTCTCCATCGGTCGGGTACAGACCCCTACGCTGGCCCTGATTGTCAACCGGCAACTCGAGATAGAGCATTTCGTTCCCCAGCCTTACTGGGAGTTGAAAACCGTCTACCGCGACACCACCTTCTCGGTAACCAAGGGGCGGTTCCAAAGCGAGGAGGAGGGAAAAGATTTCCTGCAGAAAATCGAGGGCTTCCCCTTTACCGTGACCGATGTCACCACCAAACAGGGGAAAGAGGCCCCACCGAGACTCTTCGACCTGACCAGCCTGCAGGTCGAGTGCAACAAGAAATTCTCCTATTCGGCTGAAAATACGCTGAAGATTATCCAGTCGCTCTACGAGAAGAAGGTAACCACCTATCCGCGTGTCGACACCACCTTCCTGAGCGACGACATCTACCCCAAAGTACCGGGCATACTGGCAGCCCTGGTCGACTACCAACCGTTGACAGCTCCTTTCCAGACCGGGAAGATCCCCAAGAGCAAGAAGGTGTTCGACAACTCCAAGGTGACCGACCACCACGCCATCATTCCCACCAACGTAAAGGCCGTGAACCTCACCACCGAAGAGCGTAAGGTCTACGATCTGGTGGCCCGCCGTTTTATTGCGGCATTCTACCCCGATTGCCTCATTGCCAATACCACCGTGCTGGGCGAAGTCAATCAGATTGAATTTAAGGCGACCGGCAAACAGATTCTTTCACCGGGTTGGCGCATCGTATTCGGGAAAGAGGAGGAGAACAGCGACGAGAACGAAAGCACCCTGCCCGCCTTCACCAAGGGCGAGACAGGGCCGCACACCCCTTTGCTGGCCGAGAAGTGGACACAACCGCCCAAGCTCTACACCGAGGCTACGCTGTTGCGGGCCATGGAGACTGCCGGAAAGCTGGTCGAGGACGAGGAGCTGCGCGATGCCCTCAAGGAGAACGGCATCGGACGCCCTTCGACCCGAGCCGCCATCATCGAGACACTGTTCAAACGTCACTATATCCGCAAGGAGCGGAAGAACCTCATTGCCACACAAACGGGGATAGAGCTTATCGGGACTATCCGCGACGAGCTGCTCAAGTCGGCCGAACTGACAGGTATCTGGGAAAACAAGCTGCGGAAAATCGAACGCAACGAATACCGGGCTGCCGACTTTCTGGAGGAGCTGAAAAAGATGGTCGGCGAAATCGTGCTGCATGTGCTCAGCGACAATTCGGGACGCATCACGGCAGCCACACCTCCGGCCGAAGAACCGAAGAAAGAGCCCAGAAAAAAAGCGGCCGCACCGGCCAAACCCCGCAAGAAGAAAGCGACAAAAGGCGACGAGACACAAGCCCCGGCCCCGACCGACAAGCAGCCCCTGACATGTCCGCTATGCCACAAGGGCGAAGTGATACAGGGCAAGGCGGCTTACGGTTGCAGCCGATGGCGCGAGGGTTGCGGCTTCAGACTGCCTTTCGGTGAGAACGGCCAACCGCTCGACGAAGCTATCTTGCGGCAACGGATTCAAGATTACAAAGCTACCCCCAATACAGAGAATCATGAGTAACGAAGAGTGGTTTCCCCTGATCGACGAGCAGGGAAAAGTCATCGGGAAGGCAACCCGACGGGAGTGTCACAACGGTTCCAAGCTGCTGCACCCGGTGGTGCATCTGCACATACTCAATCCCGACGGCGAGCTGTACCTGCAAAAGCGCTCGATGAGCAAGGACATACAACCCGGCAAATGGGATACGGCCGTGGGCGGACACGTAGACTATGGCGAATCGATCGAGGAGGCGTTGACCCGCGAGGTGCGCGAAGAGCTGGGCATCACCCGCTTCACACCCCACCCGCTCATTACCTATATCTTCGAATCGGCTCGTGAGCGCGAGATGGTGAATGCCTTCTGCACCTGCTACGACGGCCCCATCACCATCGACCCCGTCGAGATAGACGACGGTCGCTACTGGCCGCTCGACGAGATACGCCGCACCCTCGGTCAAGGTATCTTCACCCCCAACTTCGAGCAGGAGTTCCGGCGCATCGAACCGCAACTACTCCAGTTTCTCGGCGAAATCCAGAAGCGATAGTTCGGCGCTTAGTCAATCATATCGCCCACCTGAGCCGAAACAAAGCCAATCAGGTCGGCAGGAGCGATTTTGATTTGCAGGCCTCGCTGCCCGGCACTGATGTAGATATAGTCGTGCGAGAGGCAGCTCTCCTGGATATAGACGGGGAAATTCTTCTTCATGCCGATAGGTGAACAGCCACCCCGAATATAGCCCGTGGTAGGCAACAACTCTTTCATGGCGATCATCTCGGCACTCTTGTTGCCCGACATCTTGGCCGCCTTTTTCAAATCGACCTCCTTGTCGCCCGGAATCACACAGACGAATATGCCATGTTTGTCTCCCCGCAATACCAGCGTCTTGAATACCTGGGCAATATCCTCGCCCAACTGCTCGGCTACATGCGTAGCCGCCAGATTATTCTCGTCAACCTCATACGGTACCAGTTCGTAAGCAATCTTTCCCCGGTCGAGCAGCCGGGCCGCATTGGTCTTGTTTATCTTCATAAGTCATTTCCTCCTAACGGGTGGCAAAGGTAACTATTTTATTCCTCGGGTTGAACCGCGCAAACCTTTAATAAAAATAAACCCTGGGAGTTTTTTTTCGACTCCCGGGGTCTTGTATCGGTTTTCTGAGGAGCATCTCCTCCCCTCTTTCAAATTCAGATTTAGTCGTTCATCGACAGCAGCAGCTCTTCGTTCGACGAGGTGCGCTCCATGCGGTCGCGCATGAACTCCATGGCCTCGATCGAATTCATATCGGAGAGGTAACGACGCAGAATCCACATGCGGTTGAGGGTATCTTTAGGCAACAGCAGGTCGTCGCGACGCGTACTCGATGCCGTAATATCGACAGCCGGGAAGATGCGTTTGTTCGAGAGTTTCCGGTCGAGTTGCAACTCCATGTTGCCGGTACCTTTGAACTCCTCGAAAATCACCTCGTCCATCTTCGAGCCCGTCTCGGTCAGCGCCGTGGCAATGATGGTGAGGCTACCGCCGTTCTCGATGTTACGGGCGGCACCGAAGAAGCGTTTGGGTTTGTGCAGGGCGTTGGCATCGACACCACCCGAGAGCACCTTGCCCGACGCCGGCGATACGGTGTTGTAGGCGCGAGCCAGGCGGGTGATGGAGTCGAGCAGTATCACTACGTCGTGACCGCACTCGACCATGCGTTTGGCCTTCTCCAGTACAATGCTGGCCACCTTCACGTGACGCTCGGCCGGCTCGTCGAAGGTCGACGAAATAACCTCGGCCTTTACGCTGCGGGCCATGTCGGTCACCTCCTCGGGACGTTCGTCAATCAGGAGGATAATCATGTACACCTCGGGGTGATTCTCCGAGATGGCATTGGCTATATCTTTCAGCAATACGGTTTTACCGGTTTTCGGGGGAGCCACAATCAAACCGCGCTGTCCTTTGCCGATGGGCGAGAACATATCGACTACACGGGTCGACAGGTTGCAATATTTGCCGCTGGTCAAGTCGAATTTCTCGTCGGGGAAGAGCGGCGTCAAGTGGTCGAACGGAACCCGGTCACGCACATATTCGGGGGTGCGGCCGTTGATTTTCTCGACCTTTACCAGCGGGAAATATTTTTCTCCCTCTTTGGGCGGCCGGATGGGACCCTCGACCACGTCGCCCGTCTTCAGACCGAAGAGCTTGATTTGCGACTGCGAAACATACACGTCGTCGGGCGACGTGAGGTAGTTGTAGTCCGACGAGCGCAGGAACCCATAGCCATCGGGCATCATCTCGAGTACACCTACACCGGTGAGGATACCGTCGAAATCGTAGGCCTTCTCTACCGGTTTCGGCTCGGGAACCGGTTGCTGAGACTGGTTCTGTCCGTTGTTATTTTGATTGTTGGCGTTGTTTCGGTTTTGCGGTACAAAGGTACGCTGTCCGCGGGGAACGAAGCGTTGTTTTTCGCTATGCGGGAAGAAGGTTTGCAAGGTCGAGGGCTGCAACGGAGGTAATTGTTGTTGCTGGTGAGGTTGTGCCGATTGTTGAACCGGTTGCGGTTGGAATTGCTGCGGCTGGGCAGGCTGTTGCGGTTGAGTCTCGGCGGGTTTGCTTTCGGCTGTGGTCTGCGGAGCCGGCTGTTGTGTCAAAGGAAGCGCAGGCTGCTGAGGCTGAGATTCGTTGGCCGATTCCAATACGGGGATAGCCTTTTTCTGAATCCGCTTGCGTTGCTTGGGCTGTCCGCCCATCGGCTGATTGGGTTGAGCCTGCAGCTCGGTTGATTCCGCATCCGGTTTCTGTTCCGAGGAAGTAGCGGTACTCTCCTTCAAATTCTCGAACAACTCGGCAACCGGTTCTTTCAAGGCCGGGTGCGAAGCCAGGCCCGTCTCTTCGATAATGGCCGATATCTCTTTCACCTCTGGCATCTCTGCCGGTTCGGCTACCTTATCATCCGCATTGTTTCCTTTGGTGTCGTTTTTCTTCTTCCGACCCCTCTTTTTCGGTTCATTTGCATCGTCCGAGTCGGCCGGAGCGGCAGCTTTCGGCTCTGCATTGGATTTATTTTCTGCCTCCTTCGAGTTTTCGGAGGCCGATTTCTCTTTGTTCTTTTTAGGTTTAGGCCCTCTTTTCTTAGGAGCAGACGGACTGGCTGCAGCTTTGCTGGCCATATCGATAGCCTGCTGGTCCAAGATTTTATAGACAAGATCTTCCTTCTCGGTGCTGTCGATCTTCTCGATGCCCATCTCGGTGGCTATCGCTTTTAACTGGTCAAGAGTTTTAGCGCTTAATTCTAAAATATTATACATGTAGATATAAATATGATTTACACTTTGTATATTTATCAAGGCTCCTGTATGCCTGATACATACCGGCCGAAAAAACAAATATAACTATTGGATTTGGTTGAAATACGCTGCGTACAGAATTTCACTACGCAATTCAGTGAACAAATATACGGCTGATTTACCAAACAAAACAAAGATTGTAAAATTAAGTTTGGATTTTAACTATTTTTTATAATTAAATTCGATAACTCTTCTTGTTTCAGAGGTTACCCGATAGCCATCGGCTGCACGCTCGCCCAGAATCCATAGAATCGTATCGCCCGAGCACAGCAGCAACGCATGGGATTTGTCGACCAACGAATACTTTCGATCGCGGAAGTAGTCGCTCAACTTGCGACTCCCCTTCATTCCGAAAGGCCGAAAGCGATCGCCTATGCGCCACCGGCGAATAGTCAGCGGAAACTCGAGTTTATCCAAATCGAAACAAGCATGTGTCTTGTCGCGCGGCAATTCATATCCCTCTTCCTCGACACATCTGTACGACAAACAACCGTCGAGCAGCACCTCGCCCTCGCAAGGCGATGCAATCGTTGCCACAACATCCGACTGCGATTCGTCGACCTCCTGCCGTACCCATATCAATGTATCTCTATCCTTGACTACGCGGTGACCGGGAGCCAGAAATACACGACCAGACTCTCCGTTGCAAGCGGCCAGTATCTCGTCGATCTGGTCGGGTACAAAGCCACAGGGCGAAAGCAGTTCAAAGAGGAAAGCCCGCGGCGACGGAAGCGACATCAGCCGCTCGATAGAGATACGGGTCTCGCCCGCCTCACTCGTCAACACCTCGCTCCGTTGGCGCTCGATGGCATCGCGATAGACCCGTTCCACCTCGCGCAAATTCTGCATGGTGGTGTAGATGGAACGGTCGGCCGACGGGTTGATGGTGCGCAGCAACGGCAGCACCTCGAGCCGGATTTTATTTCGAACAAAAACAGTTTCGAGGTTGGTGTGGTCGACCACATGCGACAAATGCTGATCCTCGAGATAAGCCTCTATCTCCTGCCTCGAGACCGGCAGGAAGGGACGCACCACAAAACCGTTGCGGGGACGCATCGAGGTAAGGCCGGCAATGCCCGTGCCCCGCACCAGATTCAACAACAGGGTCTCCACACTGTCGTCGCGGTGATGCGCCACGGCTATCGCCTGGGCTCCGTATTCCCTGCGCTTCGTTTCGAACCAGTCGTAGCGCAGTTGGCGACAAGCCATCTCGATAGAGAGGCTGTGTTCGCGGGCATAGTGCTGCGTATCGAACGATATTTCATCGAAAGGTACCCCGAATGCCCGAGCCGTCTCACAGGTAAAATTGCGGTCTCGCAGAGATTCGTCGCCTCGCAAATTGAAATTGCAATGACAGGCGATACACGAATAGCCCAACCGCGTAAGCACATGCAGCAGCGCCACCGAATCGGCACCGCCGCTTATCCCCACCACAACAGGGGCCGACTTGTCCAACAAGCGGTTATCGACAATAAACTTCTCGATCTGCTGCAAAAACGGAGGTACAGGCATGGGAACTCTTCTTGAAATATCGAGACAAAAGTAATAATAAAGAAAGATTTTCTTCCGTAGCCAATCTCTTTTTTACAGCTTGACAAAAATATTTCGGTCAAATCCACCCGGTGAGCCACCTTTTATTATTAAATTTGCATTTTGAATCTAAGAAGTTACAGGTATGATTGAAAAAATCCAACGTATCAGAGAAGAAATCGAAGCATTAAAGGTCTCCAAATCAGAAGATTTAGAGGCTATTCGTATAAAATACCTCAGTAAAAAAGGTGAAATTTCCCAACTTTTCAACGACTTCAGAAGCGTAGCCGCCGAGCAAAAGCGCGAGGTGGGCAAACAGTTGAACGAGTTGAAAGAGCGGGCTATCGAAAGACTCAACGAACTGAAAAGCGAATTCGAAGAGACGCACAGCGACGAGCAGAACATCGACCTCACCCGCACGGCCTACCCCATTCCAATGGGAACGAGACACCCGCTTTCGCTGGTGAAGAACGAAATTTGCGACATCTTCGCCCGGTTGGGTTTCTCGATTGCCGAAGGTCCCGAAATCGAGGACGACTGGCACGTGTTCTCGGCCCTGAACTTTGCCGAAGACCACCCCGCCCGCGACATGCAGGACACCTTCTTCATCCAACGCTCGCCCGACATCTTGCTGCGTACCCACACCTCGTCGGTACAGACTCGCACGATGGAGCACGGACAACCCCCTATCCGTATCATCTGCCCGGGGCGCGTGTATCGTAACGAGGCCATCTCGTATCGGGCTCACTGCTTCTTCCACCAGGTAGAGGCTCTATACATCGACAAGAACGTATCGTTTGCCGACCTGAAACAGGCCCTGCTCTACTTTGCCAAAGAGATGTTCGGCAGCGAGACTCAAATACGGTTGCGTCCCTCCTACTTCCCCTTCACCGAGCCTTCGGCCGAGATGGACATCTCGTGCAACATCTGCGGGGGTAAAGGGTGCGCCTTCTGCAAGCACACCGGCTGGGTAGAGATTCTGGGCTGCGGCATGGTCGACCCCAACGTACTTGACGCCTGCGGCATCGACAGCAAGGTATACAGCGGTTATGCCTTGGGTATGGGTATCGAGCGAATCACCAACCTCAAATACAAGGTAAAAGACCTGCGCATGTTCTCGGAGAACGACGTACGGTTCCTCGAAGAGTTCAAGTCGGCTCACTAAACACGGACTGCCGGTAACGCCATGACAACCAAGGAACGATACGCAGGGGTAATCCGGTGGTTCCAGAAGAACCGCCCGGTAGCCGAGACCGAGTTGCACTACCACGACCCGTTCCAGTTGCTCGTGGCCGTAATCCTTTCGGCCCAATGCACCGACAAGCGGGTGAACATGGTCACCCCGGCTCTCTTCGAGGCTTACCCCACTCCGCAGGCCATGGCCCAGGCTACCCCCGACGAGGTGTTCACCTATATCAAGAGTGTGTCGTACCCCAACAACAAGTCGAAGCATCTGGTGGGTATGGCCCGCACACTCATCGAGGAGTTCGACGGCGTAGTCCCCTCGGAGGTCGACGAGCTGCAAAAGCTGCCCGGCGTAGGTCGCAAGACAGCCAACGTCGTAGCTTCGGTGGTTTTCCACAAAGAGGCCATGGCCGTCGACACCCACGTCTTCCGCGTTTCGAACCGCATCGGGCTCACCAACAACTCCAAGACTCCGCTCGAGACCGAGAAGACACTGGTCAAAAACAT
Source organism: uncultured Barnesiella sp. (assembly GCF_946496565.1). Lineage (NCBI taxonomy): Bacteria > Pseudomonadati > Bacteroidota > Bacteroidia > Bacteroidales > Barnesiellaceae > Barnesiella > uncultured Barnesiella sp. Next base: position 152,955 of record NZ_CAMMHD010000002.1, on the reverse strand, counting down.
TCCGGGCCACCTGCTGCCCATTGCCCACCACTGGCTCATCCTGCACGGCCGCTACGTCTGCATGGCCCGCAAGCCCAACTGTCTGGAGTGCGGCATACGCGAGTATTGTAAGTTCTACACCCGCGCCGGCAAGAAGAAAGAGGAGTAAGGATAATAATCAAAAACTTATATGATACAACGAAAAAGCCGAGGCACAAACCTCGGCTTTTCTGTTATACTCAAGTTCCACAGCTTATTTCTGAGCCGGGATATAGCATTCGAGCAGTTTGGCGGGCGACTCGGCCTCGATGGTCACACTCTCGAGCGAGGCGGGAACCAACGAGGTTTGACCCTGATGCAGCGTGATGGTATAACCGTTGTTGTCGGTCAGGCGCACTTTGCCGCCCATGCACATATAGATGACGAACGAATCGTGTGCGGCTACGGGACGTTTCACGCTCTTGTCCACCTCGATGAGATTGGTCTCGAAGAAGGGGCACTCGACCAGCGTAACGGCGTCGTTGTTGCGGGCCTCATACTGAGTACGCAGGTTGTCGTACATCTTGAAATCGACAGCGGCAATCGACTGCTCTACGTGCAGCTCGCGCGGGTTGCCCTGAGCATCGCGACGGTCATAGTCGTAGATGCGGTAGGTAATGTCGGAGCTCTGTTGAATCTCGGCAATCAGGATACCCTTGCAGATGGCGTGGATACGGCCGGCCGGCAAGAAGAAGACATCGCCGCTCTTTACCTTATGGAACTGCAGCACGTCGGTGATGGTGTTGTTTTTGATACGCTCTACATACTCCTCGGGAGTAATCTGCTGCGAAAAGCCCGAATAGAGACCGGCTCCCGGTTTGGCATCGATAACATACCACATCTCGGTTTTACCGAACGAATTGTGACGGGCCATGGCCACCTCGTCGTTGGGGTGTACCTGAATCGAAAGGTTGTCGTGGGCATCGATAAACTTGATGAGCAACGGGAATTTCTCGCCATAGCGCTCGGCCACATGTTTGCCCAGCAGAGCGGCACCGTCGCGTTTAATCAGTTCGGTCAGGTTCTTGCCCTTGTCGGCACCTTCGCTTACAACCGACACGCGGTCGCCTACCTGGGAAATCTCCCAACTCTCACCCACCCCAGGATGAATCTCGGGCAGCTGTTTGAATCGGCTAATCTCTTCTCCTCCCCAAATGATCGGACGGAGGATGTCTTCAAATTTCAAAGGATACATAGCTTCTTTATTTTTTATGTGAATACAGTTTTATCTCATACTTTCCCGGCTCGACCGTCGGGCTGTGCCACACGGCCGGGATACTCTCGTTGCCATAGCGGTCACGAGCCACTACGGCATAGCAACGATACGAGCCCGGCAATATCCACTCGCTCGCCGTGCGGGGTAACACAACGGCTATCTGCTCGCCCGCCTCGACCTGCAACGAATCGTCGGTGGCATAGACCACATAAGTGAATGCCGCATCGACCGGCTGCCACGACAACCGCGTACTCCCCACCACCATCTCGCCCCGAAGGCCTTCAGGTGCTGCAACCGTCTGCGCGGGAGCCCCTACCGGGCGAGGGGTCAAAGCCGGATAGCGGTAGAACCACGCCGTGAGCCACTGCTCCAACGCGGTGTGCCTGTGCAGATTGCCGTAACGGAAATAGGCTTGCCCTACCCCCACCTGCCGGGTCGTTTCAATCTGACGTTTTATCTCGTCGAGACTCCAGTTTCCATTCTCCCGGTCGAGCCGGTAGACGCCGATACCACTGGCCACGCTTCCGGCCGGACAGCTCTCGGCCCAATCGTGCAGAAACGGGAAATAGTTCTCTTCCTTGAAATACATCATCGGGGCGATAAAATCGTGCTTCCCCTCCTGCAACCACCGTTTAGGGTCTTGATGCACCGCCTCCCGACAGCTCCACCAGGCCGGGAATCCCGGTAACGAGGCGTAACGGCCCAGCGGCGAACTGCTCACCTTGACCCACGGCTTCAACTGCTTCACCTTGTCGTAGATGACCGAAACGGTAGCCGTGATATTGTCCTCGCGCCAGTTCATCAGCGAGGAGGCCCCCCGCCCCCATTTCCGATACGAATCGGCATCGGGAAACCGACGGGCATCGTCGGGGTAGCGCACATAGTCGAGGTGAATGCCATCGACATCGTATTTCGTCACAATCTCGTCGACCACCCCGACCAGATAGTCTCGCACCTCGGGATTCCCCGGGTCGAGATACCATTCGCCCGCAAGCTGCTTGCACCACGACCGGTGACGGGCTACAACCGACCGGCAGCCCTGCCGCTTCACCTGCCGGTTGGAACCGACCGGAAAGGTGACCAACCACGCGTGGCACTCCATGGCCCGCTTGTGACACTCGTCGACAATCAGAGCCAACGGGTCGTAGCCGGGATTGCGACCGCCGCTCAACACGGCAGCCCACGGCTCGTACTGCGAGGGATAAAAAACCTCGCCACGGATACGTGCCTGGAAAAAGACAGTATTGATACCCAATGCCTGCAGACGGTCGAGTATCTCGACAAGCTCCTGTTGCTGCCGACGGGCATTGACCGGCGTGTGTATCGGGCGTGACGGCCAGTCCAGCCCCCAGTTTGTCGTGAGCCACACGGCTCGCATCTCGTATTTGGGAGACGAAGCCAGAAGTGTGAGACCAGCAAAGCAAACGGAGAAGAACAGTAGCAGCCGCTTTTTCATTCCAAACGATTTATGGAGACAAAGGTACACTTTTATTCTTATAAAAATTCTTCACAATACTTATTTCATGCGACAAAAACATAGAGCCGACAAAAAGCATTGAATCTCACAAAAAATAGTAACTTTGCATTCTTATAGGGAAAATGTTATGAATACGACCTTTGCCACCATACTGGAGATTGTAGGAACACTGGCCTTTGCCATCAGCGGCATCAGACTGGCCGCTGCCAAGCGTTTCGACTGGTTCGGCGCCTATGCCGTAGGATTGGTTACCGCCATCGGCGGCGGTACCACCCGCGATGTACTGCTCAATGCCACCCCCTTCTGGATGATCAACGGCAGCTACCTCACTGTCACCGCCATAGCCCTCATATTCGTGATTATTTTCAAACAGTATCTGGTGAAACTCGAGAATACTTTCTTTATTTTCGACACCATCGGGTTGGCTCTGTTTGTGGTAGTGGGCGTAGAGAAGAGCCTCATGTTCGGCTTCCCCTTCTGGGTCGCCATCGTCATGGGTACGATTACCGGCTCGGTGGGCAGCATCATACGCGACATACTCATCAACGAAGAGCCGCTCCTGTTCCGCAAGGATATTTATGCCCTGGCCTGTGTGGCGGGTGGCATTATGTTCTATCTGGGGCAGAAGATGGGTTTCAACAGTATTACCAATCAGTCGATTTGCGGTATTTCGGTCGTAGCGGTCAGACTGCTGGCGGTGAAATTCCACTGGTCTCTGCCCGCCTTGAAAGACGAAAACGACAACCCGACTAAAAAAGAATAACCTTGCTCCCATGTTGGATTCTCTGAAGAAATACGATAAAAATACCCTGTGGCAGCTCATCCGGTTCGGCATCGTCGGGGTCATCAACACGCTCATTACCCTGATTGTCATCTATGTATTGCAAGAGTTGCTGCACATCAAATATACGATTGCCAATCTGGCTGGCTATATAGCCGGCGTCATCAACAGTTTCTTTTGGAGCAAACTGTGGGTATTTAAGAAATTAAATAGTAACTTTATGCGCGAAGCCGTGCTGTTTCTCGTCAGCTTCGGGATCTGTTACGGCATACAGTTCGTAGCGCTGCTTGTTCTGGTAGAGGTGTTGCACCTGGCCGACACCTGGGCCCAACTGGTGAGCATGGTGGTATACACGCTGTGCAACTTTACTCTGAACAAGTGTATTACGTTTAAAAAATAAGAGAGATAGGCCATGAAAGTATCTGTCATCATTCCCTGCTATAACGAAGAGGAGGTACTCCCTTTGTCGCACAGGCGCTTCTCCCAGGTCATGGGCAGTATACCCTACGACTATGAGCTTATTTTCATCAACGACGGCAGCAAGGACCGCACCGAGGAGCTGTTGATGGGCTTTGCCCAGAACGACCCGCACACCAAGGTGCTGTCGTTCTCGCGCAACTTTGGCCACCAGAATGCCGTGAGTGCCGGTCTGCACAACTGCACGGGCGATGTGGCCGTCATTATCGACGTCGACCTGCAAGACCCGCCCGAGGTAATACCCCAAATGATCGAGACCCACCTGCGGGAGGGCAGCAACGTAGTCTATGCCGTGCGCAACAAGCGCGAAGGCGAAACCTTCATGAAAAAGTTTACGGCCAAGCTCTACTACCGCATGCTCAATTCGCTGTCGGACTATACCTTTCCCGTCGATACCGGCGACTTCAGGCTCGTCGACCGCAAGGTGCTCGAGGCCTTCAAGCAATTCCCCGAAAAGCACAAGTACCTGCGGGGGCTCTTCAGTTGGATGGGATTCAAACAGACCCCCTTCTATTACGACCGCAACGAACGGGCGGCCGGAAAGACCAAATACTCGGTGCGTAAGATGTTTGCCCTCGCCTCGGCCGGTATCTTCGGCTTCTCCAAGAAACCCCTCAAACTGGCCATTTCGCTGGGTACGCTGTCGATTTTCATCGCTCTGGCCTATGCTATCTGGGTATTCGTCATGTACCTGTCGGGCAAAGAGTCGATTGTGCCCGGGTGGTCTTCGACCATCATCACCATCGTATTCCTGGGTGGCGTACAACTGTTCACGATAGGCATTCTGGGCGAATACATAGGCAATATCTTCGACGAGACCAAGAACCGCCCCGAATACATCATCGACAAAAAAATCAATTTCGACTCCTCCAACTCACAAACGCTTTAAGACTGCTCGATTATGAACATGCCTAAGATGAGTTCACGATTCTCATTGTTCTTGTTATTGCTGATTATCAGCTCACTCACCATCGTGCCCTACCTGGGGTTGACCAACTTCCACACCAAGGGCGAACCCCGCGAAGCCATCGTGGCCGTGAGCATGCTGCAAAACGACAACTGGATATTGCCCGTCAACAACGGGAGCGACATAGCCTACAAGCCCCCCTTTTTCCACTGGTGCATTGCCGCACTCTCCCTGCCCACAGGCGAGGTGACCGAGTTTACCTCGCGGCTGCCGTCGGCTCTGGCCTTAATCGTCATGTCGGCCATGTGCTTCCTCTTCTTTGCCAAGCGCAGTCGCAACGACCTGGCCTTTCTGGCCTCGCTGCTACTGCTCTCGGGCTTCGAAGTACACCGGGCGGCCATGGCCTCGCGGGTAGACATGGTGCTCACCTGCTTTATCGTGCTGGCCCTGCTGCAACTCTACCGGTGGTGGGAACACCACTTGCGGGGTATCCCCGTTTGGGCCGTTCTCTTTATGAGCATCGCCACCCTCACCAAAGGCCCGGTGGGCATCATTCTGCCGTGCGCCGTCATCGGGGTATTCCTGTTGCTCCAAAAGGTATCGCTCTGGCGTACCATCTATAAAGTCCTGCCGCTGGCTCTGCTGGCCTGCATTCTGCCCCTGCTGTGGTACTTTGCCGCCTATCAGCAGGGAGGCGACACCTTCTTGCAACTGGTATTGGAAGAGAACTTCGGCCGATTCCTGGGCAAGATGTCGTACGAGTCGCACGAACAGCCCGTCATCTACTACTTCTACATCACCCTGGCCGGCTGGCTGCCGTGGTCGTTGCTGGTCATCATGTCGCTGTTTGTGCTGAAATACAAACGACCGCACGGTATGGTGAAAACATACTGGGAACGGTTCAAAGCGTACATCGCCCACATGGACCGCATGCGACTCTTCAGCCTCCTGGCTATCGTCATCATCTTTGTATTCTACTGCATACCCAAGAGCAAACGGTCGGTATACATCCTGCCCATCTACCCCTTCATCGCCTACTTCCTGGCCGAGTACATGCTCTATCTGCTCAAACAGAAGCCCAAGGTGTGGCGGGTATTTTCGATATTCATCGCTTCGGTAGGAACCTTGCTGCTGATTATTCTGCTCCTTGTCAAGAGCGGAGTCGGCGACCACTATCGGGCAATATTGCCCGACGACCTTGGTTACTACATGACCGCCCTGGCCGAGTCGTGGAACATCGTGTCGATTATCTCGGGCATATTCATCGTCTTCCTCATTTACGACATCTACAAGAGTAAGCGCTACCTGACCTACAACAACCGGTATGTCTACTCGGTCGTGGCGCTCTTCTTCGGTATACAACTCATGCTCGACGCCTCTACGCTGCCGGTCATACTCAATGCCAAGTCGATGAAACCCTTTGCCGATAAAGTCGTAGCCGAAGTACCCGAGGGGAAGATATACTCTTACGTATCGGTACCCATGCTTCACTTCTTCATCATCAACTTCTACACGCAAGACCGGGTAGTCGAGTTTGAAAAAGAGAACCCCGAAGCAGGCTACCTGCTCGTGGGCGAACGCGATTTCCAGTACATACAGGAGAAATATGGCCGGCAATACGACTTCTCTCCCGTCATGCGAAGCGACCGCAAAGGCAACGATGTGAAGGATTTTGTCCTGCTGCTCGATTTCCAGAAGCGCGATTCGGATGCAGATTGAAAATAGGGCTCGATTGTCACACCGTTGAAATATCTATTTCTCAATTTTGCAGCATCAAAAAAAACCGAGAACTATGACCAATTACAAGATTTTAGTTGTAGACGACGAAGAGGATTTGTGCGAAATTCTGAAATTCAACCTCGAAGTAGAAGGGTATGAAGTCGACACGGCCAACTCGGCCGAAGAGGCTCTGCAAATGAACCTGAGCGATTACAACCTGCTGCTGCTCGATGTGATGATGGACGAAATGAACGGCTTCAAAATGGCCTCGCTGCTGCGTAAGAACGAAAAGCTCAAACACATTCCCATCATCTTCCTCACAGCCAAGGATACCGAAGACGACAAACTGATGGGCTTCAATATCGGAGCCGACGACTACATATCCAAACCCTTCTCCATCCGTGAGGTCATTGCCCGTGTCAAGGCCGTGCTTCGCCGCAGCTCCGAAAAGGAGACCCCCGAAATCCTGCAATTCGAAAATCTATATATCGACCCGACCAAAAAGCGGGCCTTCATCGACCAGAACGAGTTGCCGCTCACCAAAAAAGAGTTTGAGATCCTTTCGCTCCTGCTCTCCCACCCGGGTCAGGTCTTTTCGCGTGAAGAGATTCTTTCGAAAATCTGGACCGACGAGGTATATGTGCTCGACCGCACAATCGACGTAAACATCACCCGCCTGCGGAAAAAAATCGGAGAGTACGGGAAACACATCGTCACCCGGCTTGGATACGGATATTGTTTCGAAACTGCCTGATTTTGACCTATGACTATCGAAAAGCGTACTCAGTTTATGACCTTCGACCGAAAACTGTTCTTTTCCATCGGGTCGCTGTTTGTCGTCTTTATTGCCATCATCCTGCTCTTCGAATACCAGCTCGAAAAGGAGAACCGGCAACAGTCGTTGAATGCCCTTTTGCAAGACTATAACGGACTCTTGTATGCCCAAATCAAAAACCAGGACATCGACCACATCTCTATCGACTCGATTATCCGCAACATGACCAGCCGCGACTTGAGGGTAACCGTCATCTCGGCCCAAAACGGCGATGTGATACTCGAGAGCCAGTCGGGAAAAGAGAGCGACACGGTTGCCGACAATCACCTGACCCGGCCCGAAATACAACAGGCCCTGAAGGGAAAAGAGGGCTACGCCATTCGATACTCGCAGACGCATAAGAAAAACTACTTCTATTCGGCCCGACGGTACGGCGACTGGGTGGTACGCTCGTCGATTCCCTTCGAGCGGGAGAGCCTCTCCATACTCAATCCCAACAAAGAGTTTATCTACTTCATGGTGGGCATATCGATTTTCGCAATCCTGTTGCTATACTATTTCTGCCGTAGCCTGGGCAAATCGATTGCCGCCCTTAGCCAACTGGCCCAACAAGCCGAACAAGAGAAGCCCATACACATCACCATCAAATCGGGCGTCGACGACATCGGCAATATTACCCAGAGTCTTACCCATATCTACGACAACCTGTTGCGTACCAAAGAGAAATTGTCGATCGAACAGGAAAAGCTGTTCAAACACCTGCAATTCTCCAAAGAGGGCCTGGCCTTCTTCTCCAAAGACAAACGGATAATCATGGCCAACAACCTCTTTATCCAGTATCTCAGCCTCATTACCGACAATACGGTGTCTCCGGCCGACTATCTGTTCAAAGAGGAAAATCTGAAAAAAATCAACGATTTCATATCGCAGAAACTCTACGAGCCCAATGTGCGCGAAGAGTTCATCTCCGAGTCGATGACCCTCGACAAAGGGAGCCGCACCTTCCTTGTCGAGTGCATCATCTTCCAGGACCACACCTTCGAAATCGCCATCAACGACATCACCCAACAGGAGCAGGAGAGCCGGTTGAAACGGCAATTGACCCAGAATATCGCCCACGAGCTGAAGACCCCGGTGAGCAGCATCAGGGGATATATGGAGACCATCCTCTCTACCCAGATGGACGAAGCGCGCAAAAAGATGTTCATGGAGCGTTGCTATGCCCAATCGAAACGGCTCACCGACCTGTTGCGCGACATCTCTATGCTCAACCGCCTCGACGAGTCGAAAGACCTCTACGACACCGACAACACCGACTTGCAGAAGATTATCACCGAGGTCATCAACGAATCGCAAGCCGCACTTACCGAGCGTAATATGACCGTAGAGATGCGAAACCTCCACGACAAGATGACGTTGAACGGCAACTACTCGCTGCTCTACTCGATATTCCGAAATCTCACCGACAACGCCATCGCGTACGCCGGACAAGGTACCCGAATCACCATCGACTGCTATCTCGAAGACGACAAGTATTACTACTTCTCCTTCTCCGACAACGGCGTGGGGGTACCCGAAGAGCATCTGAACCGCCTCTTCGAGCGTTTCTATCGGGTAGACAAAGGACGCTCCCGCAAACTCGGCGGCACCGGTCTGGGACTGGCCATCGTCAAAAACGCTGTTCTCTTCCACAAAGGTGAAATATGGGTTAAAAACGAACCCTCGGGTGGTCTGAATATCCTTTTTTCTCTGAGAAAAAACTAAGTTGCCTGCATAAATTAGCAGCATAGGTAAAACTATCTCTTTACCTATGCTGCTAATTATTATATTATAAATAAAACCTCTTACACAGAATCTATTTCAAACTACCTATATTTTCACTTTGAATACTTGTGTTCCCACTTTTACCAAATAGAGACCGGAAGTTGGCATCTCAATCATAGTATCAAATCCACAATAGACCAAATGCCCCTGCATATTATATACTTCGATTCTAACATCTTTTACACCACCAACAACAATCTGTCCATTCTGTATCACAACAGAAATATCTTTATTATCAATTTGATTTACAGCACTCAGATCTTTGCCTACAATATTTTTGAAATTCTTCCAATAGGTGGCCTCTTTATAAGCATCGACAGCTTCAGCCGGGACAGTTAAAATGGCATTTTGGGTCGTGACTGTATTGAACGTATTAAATTCTATTACAGGAGGTTGTGGATTCCAAGAATAGACTTCTGTTATATTACAATAAGCAAATGCATTATCTTCAATCGATTTCAAAGATTCTCCGAGGGTTAATTGCTGCACACCGGCTCGTTCGAAAGCAGCGAATCCAATTGTTTCCAGTTCTCCGCCAGTTTTCACCGACTTTAAGCTGGAACATTGGTTAAACGCATCATCTCCTATTACCTTCAAATTTCGAGGAAACTCCACATCTTCCAATGCTATACAATCATTAAATGCCCTTCTTCCTATCGTATCGAGTGTTACAGGGAGTACAATTCTCTTTAAACTCGAGCAATAAGAAAACACTTCATCCCCTATGGTTATAAGGTTTGGGGGTAATACAACATGCTCCAACGATTCACATCTCTGAAAAGCATTATGTCTGATATAACGCATGCTTGTAGGAAATATAACCGACTCCAAACTATCGCAACCCGAGAATGCCGAACCCGTTATTTCAGTAATTCCTTCATCAAAAGTGAGCGATTTCAAATTAGGCATAGAGAAGTAAAAAGCATCATCTATTACAGGTCTGGAACCTTTCGTGAAATGAATGGACTTTATAAACGGATAGCTTCTTAAACAGACACCTAAAATCACACCACTCGGCATCTCGACATGAGTCAAACTCGTACAACCTTCGAAAGCATCTCCACCCAACATACGCAAACTATCAGGAAGGTCTATGGCTGCTAACTTTGAGCAATTTTCAAACGCATTCGACTCTATACTAGTTATTGTATTAGGTAATGTTACTCCTACTAAACTATTACATTCCCTAAAAAGGGATCTACTGATAGTTTGTATAACCAATGAAGATAAACGAAACCCTTGAAGTTTTTCGCAATGTGCGAATGCCGATGAACCAATTTCTTCTATTTGTTCTCCCAATTCTACATGTTCTATACCACTATTCGAAAACGCAGATTGACCAATCCTGGTCAATGCTGCCGGAGCTGTAAAACCCGTGAGACTGGTACAATTTGCAAAACAATATGGATTGATTGTGGTTACTCCATTCGGCAGAGAAATGTTTCTCAACTTGATACAGCCATTAAAAGCCGATTGGCCCAATCTCTTAATAGTAGAAGGAAGTATAATTGACGTCATTAAATCATTATTCATACAAGCTCCATCTTCAATTTCAACTGGAGTATAAGACTTACCTTTGTATGAATAAGAACTTGCAATAGTTACATGATCCTGATTAGGAACAATAACGATACTACATGTATCATCCTCTTCCGAGTGAATAAAAAAAACAATACCACTTTCGTCTTTAACCGAGAAAGCATAAGTCAATTGTGTATAACAGACAAATAAAATCAAACACCACAGAGCTCTTCTTAAGATACAATTCCCCATTTTTTATGAATTAAATGTTAGCTTACAAAATTAAGCTCTTTATGTGAATAAATCAAAACTAAAAATATTTTTTTTACTTCGCGTAAAATAGTTCTTAATTTACTATTTAAAGAAGATAACAAAGTGGAAGTGATAACTTAATTATTAAGATATCATTCCCTAAAAAGTATCAATTACATAAAAAAGCTTGAACCTATTTGAGATGCTTTTTGAATCCACTTGAACAAGAGTAAATCTATATATTTTCATATCTCACTTTTTTTTGTATCTTTGTTTGTGGAAGATAGAATAAGACTTGGCAAAAGGCTGAAAAACATTCGGTTTTTCTGCTCTCGTCTTCCGCTATCTTCGTATTTATGTTCCACAATTTTTTTGATTTTATGAATTACGAGAGCTTTAATAAATACATCGAACGAGCCATTAAAGAGAACTGGGAACGCATCGCCTTGAGCGACTTCGACGGCGTCTCTTACCACTACAAAGACATTGCCCGCAAAATTGCCAAAATACACCTGCTGCTCGAGAGCGCGGGTATCGAACACGGCGACAAGGTGGCCATCTGCGGCAAGAACTCGGCACACTGGGCCGTAGCCTTCTTCGCCACCATCACCTACGGGGCTGTGCCCGTTCCTATCCTGCACGAGTTCAAGGCCGACAACATCCACCACATCGTCAACCATTCCGAAGCCAAACTGCTCTTTGTGGGCGACGGGGTGTGGGAGAACCTGAACGAGAACCTGATGAAGGATCTGCGGGGCATTCTTCTGCTCAACGACTTCTCTCTGCTGAAGTCGGAGAGCGAGCGGCTCATCGATACCCGCAACCGGCTGAACGAATACTTCGGCCGTAAGTATCCTTCGCGCTTCACTCCCGAAGCGGTGAGCTACTACGAAGATTCGCCCGAAGAACTGGCCGTCATCAACTACACCTCGGGCTCTACCGGCTTCTCCAAAGGGGTCATGCTCCCCTACCGCAGCCTGTGGTCCAATGTCGAGTTCTGCCTCGAGCACCTGCCCTTCCTCACGGCCGGCGACGGCATCGTGTGCATGCTGCCCATGGCCCACATGTATGGCATGGTCATCGAGATGATACACCCCTTTACCAAGGGGTGCCATCTGCACTTCCTCACCCGGGTGCCCTCGCCCAAGATCATTATGGATGCCTTTGCCACCGTAAAGCCCAAACTGATTATTGCCGTCCCGCTCATTATCGAGAAGATTATCAAAACCAAGGTATTCCCCTTGCTCGAAAAGCCCTTGATGAAGGTGATGCTGAAGGTGCCCTTCCTCGACAGCCAGCTGCTGGCCAAAATCAACGACCGTCTCTACGAAACCTTTGGCGGCAATCTGGTGCAGATGATTATCGGCGGGGCCGCCCTCAACCGAGAGGTCGAGCTCTTTTTGCGTCGTATCGGCTTCCCCTTCACCGTAGGCTATGGCATGACCGAGTGCGGCCCGCTCATCTCGTATGCGCCCTGGGACGAGACCCGCATAGGCTCCTGCGGACGAATTGTCGACCGCATGGAGGGTCGCGTCGACTCACCCGACCCCGAGCACACCGTGGGCGAACTGCAGGTAAAGGGAGCCAACACCATGCTCGGCTATTACAAAAACGAAGAGGCCACCCAAGCCATATTCACTCCCGATGGTTGGATGAAAACCGGCGACCTATGCACCATCGATGCCGATGGATTCGTCTACTTGAGAGGACGCAACAAGAATATGATTCTGGGCCCCTCGGGACAAAACATCTACCCCGAAGAGATTGAAGACCGCCTGAACAACATGCCCTATGTGTGCGAGTCGCTCATCGTCGAGCAGGAGGGAAAACTGGTGGCTCTCGTCTACCCCGACATCGAGAATGCCCAACGCTCCAACCTGACGGGACATGCCCTCGAAGCACAGATGGAGGAGGACATCACCTCACTCAACAAGGAGCTGCCCGCTTACAGCCAGATAAGCCGGTTGAAAATCTATTACGAGGAGTTTGAGAAGACTCCCAAACGCAGCATCAAGCGCTACCTCTACCAGAGCAACTAACAGACCGATATAGATAAACTATCTCTGAAAGCCGGCAGGCCGAACGTAAGCAAACAACCGTTTGGAACTGTCGGTTTTCAGAGTTTTGCAAGAGAGCATCGTCCCGTATCGACGACTACTTCAATTTGGAATGCTTGATATTTATCCACTTTCATCAAGAGAAATTACGGGCAGACTCGGCACTATTTAAAAACTCTGTTTTTCATTTGCCTTTGCGCTCTCCTTTTCCTAACTTTGCAACCCCATGAGAAAGGTCGGCCTATTCATATTACTCGTGTTTTTCTGCGTACTCGCATCGGAGGGCAAGAAAAAACAGAACATACCTGCACCTTATGCCTGGAGCATCACCCAACCGTTAGGGTTGCGTTACGATGTTCCCATGGATACGCTCATGCACAATTTTTACAGCACCGACATCCCCTCGAGCTACTCGACTGCCTACGGTACGACGGGCAATCTGGGAGGTGCCGCCTTCTCCAAGATATTTTTCGACCGAGGCATTCCCTCGGAGTTTTTCTTCAAGGACCCCTTCAGTCACTGGATACAAACGGCATCAACCTGGAAATTCTACAACACGCATATCCCCTTCACCCAGCTCTCCTACCTCACCGGCGGTTCGAAGCAGACAGCTCAAGACGACTTGAAGGCCGTATTTTCGGGAAACATAAACTCTCGGTTGGCTCTGGGCGGTAGCGTGAACTACATCCTGTCGCGAGGTAATTACCAGCATCAGGCTACCAAAGATTTGGCATACAGCATCTTCGGCAGTTATCTGGGCGACCGGTACGACATCCAGTTCTTCCTCAATACCTACAACTTTGTCAATCAAGAGAATGGCGGTATTACCGACGATACCTACATACTCAATCCCGAAGAGGTGCAGGGCGGACAAGCGAGCGTCGATACCCGTACTATCCCTACCAACCTGAGCGATGCCTACAACCGCATACGAGGCAAAGAATACTATGCCACCCAACGCTACAAATTCGGATTTTACCAGGAAGAGCAGCAAGACACTACAGTCATACGCACCTTTGTCCCGGTAACCAGCATTATCCATACTATCGAATATAACGAAAACAAGCACCGGTTTGTCAACCAGTCGGCCACCGAAGATACCACGTTCTTTGCCAATACCTACATGGGACTGGGTGGTACCAACGAAGAGACCACCTACCAGTCGCTGCGAAACACGGTGGGCATATCGTTACTCGAGGGCTTCAACAAATACGCCAAGATGGGGCTGGCCGCTTACCTTACCTATGAATACCGTCACTACTCCATGCCGCGCGATACCCTCTCGGCAGGAACCGTCATCGAAGGCCTCACGCCGCGACCCGACTTCTCCATACCGCGCAACCACAGCGAGAACCTGTTGTGGGTAGGCGGAGAACTGTCGAAACAAAAGGGCGAACTGCTCACCTACAACGTAAACGGCAAATTCGGTCTGGCGGGGTCTGTCATCGGTGACATCGATGTGACGGCCGACGTACGCAGCCGATTCCGCCTGTGGAAAGACACCGTGCAGCTCCAAGCCTACGGATTCTTCAAGAACATAGAGCCCTCCTATTTTTATAAACGATATGCTTCGAACCACTTCATGTGGAACAACAGTTTCGGGAAGACCCGGCGCATGCGCGTGGGCGGCGAACTCAGCGTGAAGCGATGGGGTACCAAGCTGAACGTAGGGGTCGAGAACATACAGAACTACATCTATTTCGACAACAATTGCCTGCCCCAACAAGAGGGCTCCATCATACAGGTGTTTCAAGCCCGTCTCGACCAGAACTTCCGGCTCGGTATTCTCAACTGGGAAAACGAGGTAGTCTATCAAAAGACCAGCAAACCCTCGATTATCCCCTTGCCCGAGTTGAGTGTATACAGCAACCTCTATCTGCTCTTCCGCATTGCCAAGGTACTGCACGTGCAACTGGGCGTCGACTGCCGCTACTACACCAAGTACAAGAGCGAGACCTTCCAGCCGGCCACACTCACCTTCCACACCCAAGACCAAATCGAGGTGGGGAACTATCCCTTTATGAATGCCTACATCAACATGAAGCTGAAGCAGACCCGCTTCTTCGTGATGATGTCGCACGTAAACCAGGGCCTGTTTGGCGGGAACAACTACTTCTCGCTGCCACATTATCCGTTAAACCCGAGAATGTTCCAAATGGGACTCTCCATCGATTTTTCCAATTAGCCTATGAAACTCAAGCATCACCTGTATATATACATTGCCCTGCTGGTGATTGTGGTAGGAGTCATGGCATGGCTGCGGACAAAAAGTTCGGAAGTTCATCCCCGCAGTTTCGAGGAGATTCGCACCGACGGTGTGCTGCGCATCGTAACCGACTATACCCCCCTCTCCTATTATCTGCAAGGCGACAGCCTCTCGGGCTTCGACTATGAACTGGCCCGTATGATAGGTGAGCGGAGTGGACTCTCGATAGAGATTACTCCCGAAGTAAACCTGAGCAAAAGTATCGAAGGACTGGAGTCGGGGCAATACGACATCATCGCCCGGCAGCTGCCCGTTACCTCGGAGATTAAGGAAGAACTCGCCTTCACCGTTCCCCTCCAGCTCAACAAGCAGGTACTTGTACAGCGGAAGCCTGCCGAGGAGGGCAAGAAGCTTATTCGCAACCAGCTCGACCTGGCCGGCAAGACGCTCTACATCGTGAGCGATGCTCCCACCCGGCTGCGCATCAACAACCTGGCCCGCGAGATAGGCGACACCATCTACATTCAGGAAGAGAAGACCTACGGAGCCGAACAGCTCATCATGATGGTGGCTACCGGCGAAATCGAATTTGCCGTGTGCGACAAGGCAATTGCCCAGCAAATGAGCAAAGACTATCCCCAACTCGACTGTAATACCGACATCAGTTTCACCCAATTTCAATCGTGGGCGCTCCGGAAAAACGATTCGACATTACTCGACAGCCTGAATAAATGGATTACCGATATTCAGCAAGAGGATAGATATAAAAAACTGTACGACTCCTATTTCTGACGAAATACCGTAGCCGCAAGGAAAAGAGGCCGCTGCCCTGCCCGCTTGACCGCCGGACAGAGACCCCGTGAAAAACAAAGAAAGAGGATTGGATAGCGAACATGAAAGAGCCTGATATAGAACACGAAGGCATTGTGACGGGAGTGACCGATTCGCACATACTGGTGCGCATCCTGCAACAGTCGGCCTGTGCCGGTTGCCATGCCGCCGGCGTGTGCTCGACAGCCGACCAGAAAGAGAAAATCATCGAGGTAAAACGCGACCGTACCCCGGTACAGATTGGCGACAAGGTGGTGGTAACCCTCGCCGCCAAGGCTGGACACAAGGCCCTGTGGCTCACGGCCGTACTGCCGCTTCTGCTCATCATCCTCTCATTGGCAGCTACGACTCTGGCTCACGCGAGCGAACTCGTCACCGGGCTCTGTGCGCTGGCTGTACCGGCAGTCTACTACACCATACTCTATGGCTATCGCGACCGGCTGAAAAAACAGTTTACATTCTTTTTGAAAAAAACATTTGTCTCATAACTTATGGTAACATCGATCATCATATTAAGTATTATCGGATTGGTCAGTGCGACCCTGCTTTATGTCATCTCCCGCAAATTCCACGTCGAGGAAGACCCGCGTATCGACGAAATCGAGGCGGTGCTCCCGGGAGCCAACTGCGGCGGCTGCGGCTTTGCCGGCTGTCGCAACTTTGCGGAACAATGTGCCAAAGCAACCTCGCTCGACAATCTGCTGTGTCCCGTGGGAGGCAATGCAGTCATGCAAAAGATTGCCCCCATCGTGGGAATGGAAGCCGTGGAACAGGCACCTCGCATTGCGGTAGTGCGCTGCAACGGCTCGTGTGAAAACCGGCCCCGAACCAGCCACTACGAGGGAGCCCACAGCTGTGCGGTAGAAGCCGCCCTCTACTCGGGCGAGAGCAACTGCAACTACGGCTGTCTGGGCGAAGGCGACTGTGCCGCCGCTTGCGACTTCGGGGGCATCACCATGGACCCCGTCACCCGGCTGCCCATCGTCGACCCCAATATCTGTATTGCCTGCGGGTCGTGCGTGAAAGCCTGCCCCCGCAACATCATCGAGTTGCGCAAGCGGCAAGAACCCCGCGTCTACGTAGCCTGCAACAACCGCGACAAGGGCATCATCGCCCGCAAAGTCTGCTCGGTAGCCTGCATCGGCTGCGGCAAATGCGCCAAGAGCTGCCCCAACGGAGCCATCGCCATTACCGACAACCTGGCCTACATCGACGACACGCTCTGCCTCTCGTGCCAGGCCTGCGTCGAAGGGTGCCCCACCCACGCCATACATGTGGTTTGTGAAACTGAAAAAGAGAAAGTATCAACCAACGAAAAGGAATCTGCTATATGTTAAAGACATTTCGCATAGGAGGCATACATCCGAATGAACACAAACTGACGGCCCACTGCCCCGTGACACCGGTAGCCGTACCCCGGCAAGTTGCCATCATGCTCAACCAGCACATAGGCGCACCGGCCAACTGCATCGTGAAGAAGGGCGACACCGTAAAGGTGGGTACACTCATTGCCGAAGCCGGCGGATTCGTTTCGGCCAATATTCACTCGCCCGTATCGGGCACGGTCTCCAAGGTAGACAAGGCGGCCAATGCCTTCGGCCAATATGGCACCACCATCGTCATCGACACCGAGGGCGACGAGTGGGAGGAGAGCATCGACCGCTCGCCCGAACTGAAGGAGGAGATTACGCTTTCCCCGCAAGAGATTATCCAAAAGATAGCCCAGGCTGGTATCGTGGGGCTGGGAGGCGCCACCTTCCCCACCCACGTCAAGCTGATGCCGCCCAAAGAGTTCAAACCCACAGTGCTTATCGTCAACGCCACCGAGTGCGAACCCTACCTGACCGACGACCACGCCCTCATGCTCGAGTCACCCGACCAGATTCTCGTCGGCTGCCGCATTCTGATGAAGGCCATCAACGTGGAGCAGGCCTATATTGGCATCGAAAACAACAAGCCCGATGCCATTGCCCTGCTGCAGCAACACGCCACCCGCTATCCCGGCATCACCATCGTACCGCTGCGTACCCGCTATCCGCAAGGGGGCGAAAAACAGCTCATCGACGCTATCCTGCACAAGCAGGTGGCCAACGGTGCCCTGCCCGTGTCGACCGGTGCCATCGTGCAGAACGTGGGTACGGCCTTCGCCGTCTACGAAGCGGTGCAGAAGAACAAACCGCTCGTCGACCGCATAGTAACCGTCACGGGCGACCACATAGCCAAGCCGGGCAACTACCGGGTGCGGCTCGGCATGTCGATGCACGAACTGATTGACATAGCGGGCGGCCTGCCCGACGACTGTGCCAAAGTGATACTGGGCGGCCCCATGATGGGCAAAGCGGTGTCGAACATCGACTCGCCCATATCCAAAGGCTGTTCGGGTATTGTGATACTGGACGAGAAGCATGCACACCGCGGAGCCATAGAGCCCTGCATACGGTGTGGCAAATGCGTATCGGCCTGCCCCATGGGACTCGAACCCTTCCTGCTGGCCAAACTGTCACAGAACCATCTGTTCGACCGGGCCGAGCGGGAGCTCATCACCTCGTGCCTCGAGTGTGGTTGCTGCTCATACAGCTGCCCGTCGAACCGCCCGATTCTCGACTATATACGAGTCGGCAAAAATGCCGTAAACCGAATTATACGATCCAGAAAACAATCCTAATCTACGCTTTTCGAAATGGAACTAACCGTATCACCTGCTCCTCACATACACGGTCGCCTGTCGGCCTCGCAGTGTATGTACAGCGTCATCATTGCCCTGTTGCCGGCATTCGCTGTATCGCTCTATTTCTTTGGAGTCGGAGCCTTAATCGTCACCCTCACGTCGATACTTTCGTGTGTCGTCGTCGAATACCTCATACAAAAATTTCTGCTGAAAGTGAAACCCACCATCGGCGACGGCTCGGCCATTCTCACCGGGTTGCTGCTGGGTTTCAACCTGCCCTCCAACCTGCCGGTCTGGATTGTCATCATCGGCTCGATTGCGGCAATAGGCATCACCAAGATGGCTTTCGGCGGACTGGGCAACAACCTTTTCAACCCCGCGCTGGTCGGTCGGGTATTCCTGCTTATCTCCTTCCCCACCTACATGACACAGTGGCCCGTGCCGAGTACTTCGCGCTGGAGCTATACCGATGCCGAGACCGGTGCCACGCTGCTCTCTAAACTGAAAGAGGAAGGGAGCCAATGGGTAAGCCAGGTCAATATCTCGGACCTGTGGATAGGCAACCAGGGCGGAAGTCTGGGCGAAGTGGGCGCCATCGCCCTGCTCATCGGATTTGCCTTTTTGCTCTACCGCCGCATCATCAGCTGGCACATCCCCGTGTCGATACTGGCCACGGTATTCGTGTTCAGCTTTGCCCTGGGCCTGGGCGAAGAGTTGAGCGCACAAGCCTCGGGTGCCTGGCAACATGCCTTCGACTTTGCCCTCATCCAACTGCTTTCGGGCGGACTTCTGCTGGGTGCCATCTACATGGCTACCGACTATGTGACCTCGCCCATGACCTCGCGGGGCATGATCATCTACGGCATCGGTATCGGCATCCTCACCGTCGTTATCCGCCAGTGGGGCGGCTACCCCGAGGGGGTGTCGTTCGCTATCCTCATTATGAACGCGTTTACTCCGCTCATCAACAACTATGTGAAACCTAAACGATTCGGGAGGGCATAACCATGAAGAAGAAAGAATCTACATTGTGGAACATGCTTTGGTCGCTCACTCTCATTACGGCCATTGCCGGTGGTCTGCTGGGCTACACCTACCAACTCACCGAAGAACCGATAGCCCGGGCCTCCAAAGCCAGTCGGGAGAAAGCCATACAACAGGTGATACCGACCTATGACAACTCGCCGCTGGACGAGCAGATGACCTACACCGTACATAACGAATACGGCGAAACCACCGCCACCATATATCCCGCCAAACTGGGCGGCAAGCTCGCAGGGGCTGCCGTCGAGTGCAGCAACAACACCGGCTACGGCGGCGAGATTCGCATTATCGTAGGGTTCGAAGCCGACGGTACCATCAAAGACTATCAGGTGTTGAAACATCAGGAGACCCCCGGCTTGGGAGCCAAGATGGGCGACTGGTTCCACACCGACAAAAACAACCAGAGCATCATCGGGAAATCGCCCGAAGAGTGCAATTTTCACGTAACGAAAGACTCGGGCGACATCGACGCCATCACCGCCGCCACCATCACCTCGCGGGCGTTCCTGGCTGCCGTGCGTACGGCATACGCTGCCTACACCGAATCGCTGAAAGGAGGCAACCATGAATAAGACGAAAATCCTTTTGAACGGGCTCATCAAAGAGAACCCCACCTTTGTACTGCTGCTGGGCATGTGCCCCACGCTGGGAACCACCACCTCGGCCATGGGCGGCCTGGGCATGGGACTCTCTACCCTGTTTGTGCTCATCTGCTCCAACGTCGTCATCTCGATGGTCAAGAGCATTATTCCCGACAAGGTGCGCATCCCCGCCTTCATCGTCATCATCGCCACATTCGTGACCATTCTGCAGCTCTGCATGCAGGCCTACCTGCCCGAGCTCTATGCCACGCTGGGACTCTTCATCCCGCTCATCGTGGTCAACTGCATCCTGCTGGGTCGTGCCGAGGCATTTGCCGCCAAGCATACACCGGGCGAATCGTTCTTCGACGGACTGGGCATCGGGCTGGGATTTACCGTAGCCCTTACCCTGCTGGGTTGTGTGCGCGAATTTTTGGGCACGGGTCACATCTTCGGGCTGCCCATCTATCCCGAGGAGTATGGCTCGCTCATCTTCATTTTGGCCCCTGGTGCCTTCATTGTTCTGGGATTCTTAATTGCCATTATCCACTCCATTAAAACCCGATAATCATGCTCACCTATATATCTATATTTATTACTGCGATATTCGTCAACAATATCGTGCTCTCGCAGTTCCTGGGTATCTGCCCCTTCCTGGGCGTATCCAAACGCATCGACTCGGCGCTGGGTATGGGTGCGGCCGTCACCTTCGTCATGACGCTGTCGACCATCGTCACCTACCTGCTGCAAACCTATCTGCTCATGCCGCTGGGGCTCGACTACATGCAGACCATCGTCTTCATCCTGGTCATTGCCGCTCTGGTGCAACTGCTCGAAATCATCATCAAGAAAATTGCCCCTGCACTCTACCAGGCACTGGGCGTATTCCTGCCGCTTATCACAACCAACTGTACCATATTGGGTGTGGCCCTGATTGTGATTCAAAAAAACATGACCCTGCTCGAGTCTACCGTCTATGCCATATCGACGGCGCTGGGCTTCACGCTGGCCCTCGTGCTCTTTGCCGGCATGCGCGAACAGATGAGTCTTTCGAGCATCCCCAAGGCCATGCAGGGTACTCCCATCGCACTCGTAGCCGCCGGACTGTTGGCCATGGCTTTCATGGGATTTTCGGGCATAAAAATAGGCTAACTTTCAAATCGTAAGTCATATAGCAATCTACTCTATGTTATAAAACATATTTCAAAGAAATTATAACGATTTATTATATTTTAGTTGATTTTCGTATCAATCCATTAGTTTGAAAGTCAACCTTTTATACAGATAGGTAGTTTTGAGAAAAAACTACCTATTTTGCTATCAATTTAAAAATATATTTTTTATATTTGTGAAACTAAAAACAATAACATATGGCTAAAATCAAAGGCGCTGTCGTCGTTAACAAAGAACGTTGCAAAGGCTGCGAACTATGCGTGGTCGCCTGTCCCAGTCAGGTTCTCGCATTACAGCCTACCGAAGTTAATGATCGAGGTTATCATTATGCTTTCATGCAAAATCCCGACGCATGTATCGGGTGTGCAAGTTGCGGACTCGTATGTCCCGACGGGTGTATCACCGTATATAAAGTAAAATTGTAACCGGTTCATTCCGATAAATCCGTTAATTATGAAAGAAGAGATAAAACTGATGAAGGGTAACGAAGCCATAGCCCATGCAGCTATACGCTATGGAGCCGATGGTTATTTCGGATACCCCATTACTCCCCAGTCGGAGGTGATGGAAACGCTCATGGAAGAGCAACCGTGGGAAACGACCGGTATGGTTGTATTGCAAGCCGAGAGCGAAGTGGCTGCCATCAACATGGTGTATGGCGGTGCCAGTTGCGGCAAGGCCGTGATGACGACCTCGTCGAGTCCCGGTGTAAGTTTGATGCAGGAGGGTGTCTCCTACCTGGCAGGTGCCGAGTTGCCCTGCTTGATTGTCAACGTCATGCGAGGAGGCCCGGGTCTGGGTACCATCCAGCCGAGTCAGGCCGACTACTTCCAGGCTACCAAAGGCGGCGGTCACGGCGACTACCACCTCATTACGCTGGCTCCCGCATCGGTACAGGAGATGGCCGATTTCGTGGCACTGGGTTTCGACCTGGCCTTCAAATACCGTAACCCTGCTATTCTGCTGGCCGACGGTGTTATCGGGCAGATGATGGAAAAGGTGGTTTTGCCTCCCTTCCGCAAACGCCGCACCGAAGAAGAGATACGCCAGCAAAATCCGTGGGCTACACTGGGAAAACCCAAAGACCGCAAACGGAACGTAGTTACCTCGCTCGAACTCGACCCCGCCATCATGGAGCAGAACAACATCCGCTTCCAGGCCACCTACAAACGCATTGCCGAAAACGAGGTCCGCTACGAAGAGATCAACTGTGAAAACGCCGACTACCTGATAGTTGCCTTCGGTTCCATGTCGCGTATCTGCCAGAAGACCATCGAACTGGCTGCCGAAGAGGGTATCAAGATAGGTCTGTTGCGACCCATCACGCTGTGGCCCTTCCCCACGGAAGCCATCGCCCGCCAGGCCGATCATGTGAAAGGCATCCTTTCGGCCGAGCTCAATGCCGGACAAATGGTAGAAGATGTTCGTCTGGCCGTCAACGGAAAAGTACGGGTAGAACACTTCGGCCGTCTGGGAGGTATCGTTCCCACGCCCGACGAAGTTCTGACCGCACTGAAAGAAAAACTAATGTAAATACCCGAACCTGAAGGTGGTTCATAACTCATACGCATTATGGATATCAACGAAATTATAAAGCCCGAGAACCTGGTTTACACGAAACCTCGGCTCATGAACGATAATCCCATGCACTACTGCCCGGGTTGTAGCCATGGCGTAGTACATAAACTCATTGCCGAAGTCATCGACGAAATGGGTATTGAAGAAGAGACAATAGGTGTAGCCCCCGTAGGGTGTGCCGTATTTGCCTACAACTATATCGACGTCGACTGGATCGAAGCCGCTCACGGTCGTGCACCGGCCATCGCTACTGCCGTAAAACGACTCAACCCCAAGAAGATGGTATTCACCTACCAAGGCGACGGCGACCTGGCTGCCATCGGTACGGCCGAGACCATCCACGCCTGCAACCGTGGCGAAAACATTGCCATCATATTCATCAATAACGGTATATATGGTATGACCGGCGGTCAGATGGCACCTACTACCCTCGAGGGTATGAAGACCTCGACCTGCCCCTATGGCCGTAACGTAGCCTTGAACGGATACCCCCTGCGCATTGCCGAACTGGTGGAACGCGTCGACGGTACCTGCTATGTAACCCGCCAGAGCGTGCACACTCCCGCCGCCATACGCAAAGCCAAGAAAGCCATCCGTCTGGCCTTCGAAAACTCGATGGCCGGCAAAGGCACCTCGATGGTCGAAATCGTATCGACCTGTAACTCGGGTTGGAAAATGTCTCCCGTCAAATCCAACCAATGGATGGAGGAACACATGTTTGCCAAATACCCGCTGGGAGACCTCAAAAACGTATAATCAAAAAACACGACCGACATGAAAGAAGAAATTATCATAGCTGGATTCGGCGGACAAGGCGTGCTCTCGATGGGTAAGATACTCGCCTACTCCGGACTGATGGAAGGCAAAGAGGTTACCTGGATGCCTTCGTACGGACCCGAACAACGAGGCGGTACGGCCAACGTGACGGTAATCCTCAGCGACGAGCGCATCAGCTCGCCGGTATTGAACTCGTTCGACGTGGCTGTCATCCTGAACCAACCCTCGCTCGAGAAGTTTGAAAACAAGGTAAAACCGGGTGGCATTCTCATCTACGACGGTTACGGAATACACCACCCCCCTACGCGTACCGACATCAACGTCTATCGCATCAACGCCATGGAGGCTGCTATCGAAATGAACAACACCAAGGCCCTGAACATGATTGTATTGGGAGGTTTGCTCAAGTTGAAACCGATGGTAAGCATGGAGAATGTGCTGAAGGGACTTAAGAAATCGCTTCCCGAACGCCACCACAACCTCATTCCGTTGAACGAGAAAGCCATCTTGAAAGGCATGGAAATTATTCAAAAGGCTTAAATAAGCTCTTGAAAATAAGTATACCATAGAGAACGAGAGAAAAGAATCACACTTTTCTCTCGTTTTTTTTATTTTCTTTGTAACATATTCCCGGATTGTTCGTCCTCTATATGAAAACCGAAGATAAAGCGCTTATCACCCGGAATCAGAATGAAGGACCTAATAAAAAAATGAATAAGATGAAAACCCGAATCTTCCTCACCGCATTGCTCCTGCTGGGCTGCTCGTCGGCCATCGTAGCCGGGAACTGTATCGACAACCTGTCACGCTCGATTGCCCGACTGCCCGAAGCACAAACCGTCAACATAAACCCGTTTGTCATGAACTTGATCAAACCCTTCTCGTCCGAAATGAAAGGGGTGAAATCGATGAACATAGTCAGTGCCGAAGATATTTCGACTGCCGACTATACCCGGCTGAAAAAGCTGATAGAGGATTGCCAGAGCGAAGGCTACGAGACGATTATCTCGTCGAATGAAGATGGAGAGATAGCCCGCATACTGATGAAGATGGAGAAAGACAAGATCAGAGAAATCGTCATTCTCTCTCTCGAAGAGGACGAGGCAAACCTCATACGCATCAAAGGCGCAATAGATCCCAAACAACTGAACGAAATTATCGAAAACAACAAATAATACCTCCAGCCATGAAAACAAGAATCTTTACACTCTCCATCTTGCTGCTCTCGGCCTTGACAGTCTTGGCCGGGAACAAGATAGACAAACTGTTCGACCAGGTAAAGGACCTGCCCAACGCCGAGTATACCCACGAAAAGATAAGCAAAACAGAGAAAAAGGGAGTAATCGATGGCATCAAGAACCTGGAAGCCGTCGAAGCTGCCATCGACGAAAGCACTTACCAAACTCTGCGAAAGACGATTGTGAAGGGGGATTACAAGCCCTACGAAATGCTCATCGATACCCATGACGATGACGAAGTGGTGAAAATCCTTATGAAACGCAATAAGAAGAAAATTACCGAAGTCGTCATCATCGACCTCGAAAAAGATGAAATCAATCTGGTAAGATTCAAAGGGAATCTGAAATCAGAGCTCCTGAACAAAACGATAGAATAGTCGACCGATATGACTCACGCGGAGTTTAAAGCGAGATTCCTGCCCTACTACCAAAAGCTCTACCGCATCGCCTACCGATACGTGGGCAATGCGTGCGACGCCGAGGATATGGTACAGAGCACCTACCTGAAGCTGTGGGAGAAGCAGGATTTTCTCGAGCATGTCGAAAGCGACGAAGCCTATGCCGTCACCACCTTGAAGCACATGTGCCTCGACAAGTTGAAGGCTCCGCTCGTCCAGACCGACGACGAATCGGGACTGGTTGGCGAGAGTTCGCCGGAGCCTCCACCCGACCAGGCACTCGAGCAGAAAGAAGAGATGAAGATAGTGCTGCACATCATCTCCGAGTTGCCCGAACAGCAACGGCAGGTTGTACTGCTGAGGCATTTCGAAGAGAAGAGCACAGAAGAAATAGAACGCGAAACCGGCCTGAGCAACGCCAACATACGGGTGTTGCTCTCGCGGGCCCGAAAAACGATTAAAGAACTATTTACACAAACGATATGACCACACAAGAGTTACGAAAACAAATAGACTCCTTCTTTGAAGGCAATCTGTCGGAGGCCGACGAACAAGCGTTGAGAGACTATTTGGCCACTCACGAGGTTCCACAGGAATTTCTCGCCGAGAAGCGCATCGTCCTCGCACTCGTGCCCCACACGGTCGAAATCCCCGAGGGGCTGGAAGAGCGGCTGTCGTCATTTATAGACCGGCTGCCGGCCCGCAAAAAAGCGATGCGCATCGCTCCCGTCTGGCGATGGGTAAGCGGTATTGCCGCTATCGTGGTTCTGGCCTCGGCTGCCGCACTCTATTTCACCCGACAACCAGCCTCGCCCCAACCTAACGCCCAAGAGATGTATGCCTGCGCCGAGGCTCAACGAGCCTTGCTGCTCGTCTCTCAGAAACTGAACAAAGGTACCCAGCAGTGGCAACAGGCCCAACAGGAGATTATCAAGACCAACCGAATCATCAACAAACATTTCAAATACGAATAAACTATGAAACGACTTATTTATACGCTGTTATGGATGGCTCTCGGGCTGTTCTCGGCCCAGGCTCAAAACTCCTCCATATTCGACCAATTCTCCAACGAGAAAAACGTCACCTATGTCAACATATCCAAAGCACTGCTGAACATGATGCCCGCGGGGCAGCTGGAGGTCGATGCCCTCGACCTGAAAAGCGTCATCAACGACCTCGACCGCATCCAGATTCTTACTTGTGAAGAGGATGCCAACCTGATCAAGCGCATTCGCAAGGCCAGCTCGGCCTACTTCAAGAAAGCCCCCTATGAGGAGTTGATGCAGGTAAAGGACGACGAAGAGTCGGTTGTCATCTACATCTATCCCAAGCCTCAGAAAAAAATCAAGGAACTGGTGATGCTGGTCGACGACGGCAGCGAAGAGTTTGTGCTCATACAGCTCACCGGCGATATCTCCATCAGTCAGCTCCAGAGTCTGACCAAAAACATACAATAACGAACAGCACACGATTTTCTCATACGAACGAAGCGGCTACCGGGCATTCATCCCCGATAGCCGCTTCACTTTTTCTTGAGTCATATCTCTCCGCTCAATAGCAGAGCCCTATCAAATAGCGGCAGAGTATATCACCGCCAAAGATACCGATGATAAAGACCAGCCACAGGTTTCGCCCCTTCAGATTACAAGCGACCGATATGGCCCTAAACATCCAGTACAATACCCATATCGTAAGCAACAGGCTCACGGCACCGAGCCACACAACTGCCAGCAGCCAAGTCGTGTCGGAGAGCAGCCGGTCGGCCGCCTGCAACGACTGTATTTTCACGATCTCGTGCATCGGGGGTAATGCCATGAAGAGCGAGAGCAGCACAAAGGGCAGTTGGGCAAAGGCGACGGTTCCCAACACATCGACGGGCCGCACATGCGAACGGCTGCAAAACAAGGCCAAAAGATAAATCAACACCGAGGGTACCAGCCAAACG
This sequence comes from uncultured Barnesiella sp., assembly GCF_946496565.1. NCBI lineage: Bacteria > Pseudomonadati > Bacteroidota > Bacteroidia > Bacteroidales > Barnesiellaceae > Barnesiella > uncultured Barnesiella sp. Next base: position 125,492 of record NZ_CAMMHD010000002.1, on the reverse strand, counting down.
GCCAAATGCTCGACCACAAAGCACCACCACGCCCCGTTGGGAGTACCGCCATAGTGCAGCAGGCCATGAAAATGAACTCCGCCCACAAATGCGATAGCCGTAGCCACCACGATACCTGCCACACCCCACACGAGCGAGGTGTAACCGGCTACCCTGTAAAAGGGATTTTTCAAAAATGCCAAAACCGTTTTCATCATGCCTCCATATTATTCAGTTTCTCAATCAAATCGTCCAGATAGTTGCGCACCGTAGGGTAGCTCACCCCCATCTGCTTGGCCATATCCTTCAGGCTTCCGCTCGCTTTTACAAACTCGAGTATGAAGCGTTGCTCCTCTTCGGTCAGCCGGGTCAGAACCGGCAGGTCAAACACGCCCGACACTTCGGTGCCACACTGGTCGCAAACCATCTTGGCGACCTTCAACGGAGCCTCACACGCCGGGCAGCGCAGCGGCAATCGTTTTTTCGTTTCGTTTTGATTCATGGCTTTATAAATTTTTCGATTACGTTCAACAACTCCTCTACGACCGGCAGGTCGGGATTGGTATAGGTAGCCTGCTGCACTCCGGCATCGACCGTGTCGCACGACTTCAATACGTGATTCATGTTCTCGATGAGATGCAACTCGGCCTGAGACTGAGCCGCCTTCAACGCTTCGGCATCCCCTACCGATACCTGTATATCCTTATCGCCCTGGACCAACAGCACCGGCTGCTCCAAACGGGCCACTACCTCCCGCGGATCGTACCGATACCACGACATCAGATAGGGTTGCACCGAGGGGCGATACAGCGCCATCAATCCCACAGGTACGTCGTTCACAGCCTTTCCGGCCCGCAACGAGTCGTTAATGTTCTTCACCAACTGGCGCACCTCGGCCGGCTGGTTGCTCATCTGAGTCTCGATAATCTCATAAGCCGGATGTCCCGCACCAGCTATGGAGACGAAACCTTTTACTTTCGCATTCCCTTCACTGGCCAGCATGCCTATCAACGACCCCTCGCTATGCCCCACGACAAAGATACCCGAAAAACGGCTATCCTCACTCAACAGCTCTATCCACCCCCGGGCATCGGCCACATAATCGTCGAATCGCAAATCCTTCTCCTCCTTACCGGCCGCGGCACTCGAGGCAATGCCCCGCTTGTCGTAACGCAGCGAGGCGATACCCCGCCGGGCCAACCCTTCGGCCAGCAGTTTCAACGAATTGTTTTTAAGGGTGACGGCTCCCAGCAGCGAATTGCCATCCATATCGGTAGGACCCGACCCGGCAATAATCAGAACTACCGGCGGACGTTCGACATCGGGCAGCATCACCCTTCCCTGGATTTCACCCGTAGGAGTACCGAGCGAAATCGGTTGCTCCCCGGCAGCCCAGCAGAGCATCGGGAACAAGGCTGCCAGCATCATCAGTTTTACGTTTTTCCGTTTCATCGCTATACTTTTATCGGTTAAATTTCTTCTACAAATATAGTATTACTTTTCCATAAATAAAATAAAAGTTCAATTTTATTTATATAGAAATAAATTTTATTCAATTCTTGCTCTACCAATAGCAGTTGTATTCCGATATTTTTTTTCGTACATTTGTTTCAGAAAAGAGAGGGAGGCCCACTACCAATCAGAGGGTCTTCTATACAGTACACGACATTCAACTAAAACAAACTGTTATGGAAAAGTCAAAGGTATTTTTCACCAATCTGCACACCACCCCCTCGAGCAACCTGCTCGACAAGATGGAGCGGTTAATCAAACGGGCCGGTATCGAGACCATCGATTTCAAGGACCAGTTTGTAGCTATAAAAATCCACTTCGGGGAGCCGGGCAACCTGGCCTACCTGCGGCCCAACTATGCCGCCCGACTGGCCAATCTGCTCCGTTCGTGGGGTGCCAAACCCTTCCTCACCGACTGCAATACGCTCTACTCGGGCCGACGTGCCAATGCCGTAGACCACCTGCAAAGCGCCATGGAAAACGGCTATAACCCCATCTCGGCCCAATGCCAGGTAATCATTGCCGATGGTCTGAAAGGGACCGAATACCGCGAAATACCCCTGAATGGCGAATATTGCAAAGCGCCTAAAATCGGGGCTGCCTTGGCCGATGCCGACATCGTTATCTCGATGACCCATTTCAAGGGGCACGAGCAGGCCGGATTTGGCGGAGCCTTGAAAAACCTGGGTATGGGTGGTGCCAGCGTGGGCGGCAAACTGGAGCTGCACTGCAACTCGCAACCTCGCATCGATATTGACAACTGCAAGGGGTGCAACGTATGCGTGAAACACTGTGCCCACGACGCCATACACCTCAATGCCGACCACAAGGCCGTAATCGACTACGACAAATGCGTAGGTTGCGGACAGTGCGTAGCCTTGTGCCAACACGATGCAGCCGTCATGGGCGAAAGCGATACCTCGGAACGGCTCAATTACAAGATTGCCGAATACACGCAAGCCATCTTGAAAGATAAACCCAACTTCCACATCAGTTTCATCATGAACGTGTCGCCCGAGTGCGACTGCTGGAATCACAACGATGCTGCCATCGTGCCCGACCTGGGTATCCTGGCCTCGTTCGACCCCGTAGCTCTCGACAAGGCTTGTGCCGATCTGGTGATTGCCGCTCCGGCCATCGACGGCAGCCGTCTGGTCGAGAAGCATCCTCACGAACATCTCGAAGGTGCCGACAAGTTCCACCTGATGCACCCCGACACCAACTGGCAAGCCGGTCTCGAACATGCCGAAAAGATAGGATTAGGTACCATGCAATATGAACTGATTACCGTCTGACCGACGGCAACCGGTTCATCATCTTTCCCCGACTGCACTCCCGATGCGACGATGCGCTCAAATATGATACGAGAGCATCAGTCGAAATTCAAACGTATCGGAACGCACGTCGGGGAAATATTTATAATGGGTTTTACGTCGATACCAGGCCGTCTCGGCTGCAATAGAGAGCTGAGGAGCTATGGCAAACGAGGCTCTGAAGTTCAAACGCTGTAACCGGGCATTGCCCACATCGCCCTGCGCATTGAGGTAGTTCTGGTCTATATGCTCATAATCTTTCTGTTCATAGCCTTTCCAGGTGAAAATGTGGTAATTCTCAAAAGCCAGATAGAGCCCCAGCTTTTGCCGCAGCGAAAAGAGCCCGTTGACCCGCACGCTATACCCGCTGCCCATATTGTAGTCCCGGTCGTGAAACTGAAAGTAGTCACTCAACGAACCACCTAACACAATGCCCGACAGAAAGCCATTCAGCGACAGGCTATTGTTGCCTTGAAATCGGGCCCGATACAACAAACCGGGGCCGTATGAGACCGTCTCGGCTATGCGGAACGGTGTGTATGACGATTCATCCGAAAAGCTCTCACTGTCGTAATAGTTATAATTCTGGAAGATACCGGCAAACAGCTCGTTGCCATTGGCATAGTCGTGTGCCCTACCCCATATCGAGGCACAGATACTGGCCTCACCGATAGCCGGCTGACGAGAAAAGAGATTCAACAACATACGTGCCGTAAAATGCTCGAACGGCTCATTCCCCTCGATCTCGAACGGATCGTTATAAACCATATTAAATCCAATGAACCCGATATGTCGGCTGCGATTGGGCTGTGAGTCAAAACAGTTGAACACCCGATAGCCGGCATCGAACTGAAAATAGAAGGGCACGGTGGCCATACGATCGACATAACGAGGGCCCACGCGCCAGGCCTCGCCGGTCATCAATCGATTGACTCCACGCACCGGGTTGAGTATCAAGCCCACCGCCTCGTGTGCAAAGCGATTCCACCCCCGAGCCTGCCCGTTGAGCGCAAGCGACGACAAGCGATAGCTCACCTCGCCCAGCGCCATACCGCCCAGGGTAGTAGAAATAATATCGTTGGTCGAAGGTGGCTGCAACTCCAGAAACAACTCCCAGATGGAGCTGCCAAACAAGGCATAGGGAGCCGATTCCCAGAAGTTCAAACCGTTGGAGCGTGCACAGTTGAAATACAATCCTCCCTGATAGGGATGAAAAAAGAGGTTGGTGTTGAACTTGTCGTTATCCCACAAGAACCCCGTCTTAAAATTGTTTTTAATCGACGACCAGGTAATCTGTGCATAGTCTTCGTGAATGATATAACGGGTAATAATGTGAAACAGCGCATTGGTTCCCACCACCTCTACCCCCGACAACCATAGCCGTTTGCGAGGAGGGGCTGCTATATCCCAATCGGGATTACTTATCTCTTGGGGTACCTGAAAAGCGGTATCGACACGACTGCTGTCGACTCGGGCCTCCATACCCGACGAATCGATTGTAACGGCATGCTGAGAAGACATGGCTCTGTTCACGATACAGCTGTCCATGCCGACTTCCATAATCTCTCTCCTATATATCGAATCGGGCTCTGCAGCCGAAACGTACGAGACGAAAAAAGGGAGGTTCACACCTACCCATATCCCTAAAATCTTTTTACCTGCTTTCATTCTTTCTTATTAACAGAGTGCCAAGATAAGGAATAAACCAATACGAAAATCGGCTATGCGAGTTATCGAAAAACGATACCGCATTTTGGAACAATCATTCCCAGGCTTCACCTCCGAGAGACATCTACACCGCACCCATATATAAACCGGCCGGGCGATACGGAAAGAGGCCACCCCGTAACCCGAGGCGGCCTCTTCTTTAATCTATGTTCGTACGAATCGACCCGATTAACGTACAATACACTTTTGACCATTTACAAAATAGACACCGGCCGGCAACTCGATTACTTCACGTCCGGCAAATTTGCCCGTAGCATAGCAAGCGCCGTTGACATGAACTACCGAATAGTCAACCTCCTCGTTGCTGAGCAGCTCGATTTGGTTTTCACCGGCAATCACTCTCAAGCCGTCGTTCTCCGACTCCTGGATACCTACCGATTTGTTTTCGAACAAGATTGTGATGGCAACATCGCCGTCGATATATTCGGCCGGGATTGTAATCAAGCCATCTTCGCTAAGCTCCATATTATCGACTTTCCACTGGCGGTTACCGAACAGATACTCTTCGCCCTCGTGGTTGTAACCGTGCTTGATTTCGAGACCGGTAATGTCGTAGTTGTCGTCCATGGCAATGTTGAACGAGAAGTCTTCGCCAAAGGGAATCTCAGCAGGCAGAGCCGAACCGTCGGCGGCAGTCACTTCGCACATTCTGGCTACTACATTCAAAGCCACATTGTCGCGGTGTACATTGGCCAGGTAATCGACAATACCACCACCATTGGCTACGACCGAGTTGTCGGAAGCCGGGTTACCGGCAGCCACCGAGCTATCCCAGTCGACCTTGCAACGGATGCGGTAGAAGCCCGGCGCCATGTCGGAAGCAAGCGTAAATGCAGGAGGATCGAGGCTTGTATCGTTCGAAGCCGATGCACCGGTACTGTTATAGCCCGACAAATAAGAATAGGCGACCAAATCGCTGCTGGCGGTAGGAACATTGTTCTGAATATCTACATCGAAACGTCCGTCATTGCCTTTATCGATGTATACATATCGGTGCATCCAGCTACCGGTGTAGGTAAATTCTACATTGACGGTCTCGCCCACCTTCAATTCGATGGGATCGGCCGAAGTCTTATCGACATATACGGTTCTTTCGCTTGCGATATCCGACTCATACGAAGCGCCCATATCACCCGAGAATGCAAGGCCCTCGAGAGCACGGTCATTACGGGTTTTCTCTTGCGTAGCCTCGAAGTTCAAGGGATAGGGATCGAATGTAAAGCGCTGTTGCGAATCGTCGTTGATGAGAATCTCGTCGAAATAGGCCACGTAATCGGTTTCGGTAGCCAGGTGCGAGTCTACATCGGGCACAATGACAATGCTGTGCAGTTCGGCAGCGTCGTTGCCATACACACTGAATACGGCATCGACCCATTTGTTGGCGTCGAGCTCCTTGGTTGCAGCCGTCACAAACTGTACGGTCGTAGCCGGCTGATCGGCCCAGTCGTTGCGTTTACCGAGTCCAACGAGAGCCACCCGACCGGCCACGGGTTTATACATCAGCACATGGATATATTGCGGTGTAGGCGACAGGGCAATAGGCGCAGTCAAATCGATGCGGGCACCATACAGGTGGCTGCCATATCGCGAACGCTGGAAAGCCAAAACCTTGGCCGACCCGTTTATATCGTCGGATACCGGGTTGTCTACCACCGCAATCTGGCCGTTCAGCAGTCCGGTATTGAACGGAGACTGGTCCCAATAATCATAGGTGGAGATTGCGCTGTAATCAACTTCCTCAAACTGGCACAAAGTAGTTTCGGCATATCCACCAAATGCCCAAAGCAACGAAACGGCACCAATGAGGTTCTTATATATTCTTTTCATCTTTTACAATTTTAGATAGGATTGATTTGTTAGAAAACCGAAACGGTACTGATGAGCGGACAGGCTTTGCTGTCGGTTATCTTCACACGGATATAACGGGCCTGCGTACCACTGCCATACGAGGTAGTGTCGTCGTTCTTGGCCATGATGCGTTTGTAACCGATTGTGGTACCGGTAGCAAACGAATCCCACGAACCGTTGTCCTGGCTGGTTTCAATAGTAAAGCCCTTTACGCGTTGTCCCAGCGCGATATACTCTTGCAGGGTAACGTAGTGAATCGTTTTCAGCTCGCCCAAATCTATAACGAAAGTACCCGTAGTTTCGTCGTCGTTGGTAGCCCAGTAGGTAGTCTTGTCGCCATCGGTCATGTTCGAAGCGGCAAAATTACCCGGGGTACGGGTCTGCTCGGCCGTTACATTGGCGTGCAAGGCCATGTCGTTGCTCAAACGCTCGGTGAGCAATGTACCCAGACCGCTGAGGCTCGTGCGTACGTTGTCGGGCATTTTCCCGTCGCTGTTGGGGGCACAGTTCATAATCAGCGTAGCATTGCGGCCTACACTCTCGAGATAGATTTTGAAGAGTTGCTCGGCCGACTTGGCTTGTTCCGACGAGGTCCAGAACCACTTTGACGTCGTTCTTACATCGACCTCAGAGGGCATGAACAGCAGACCGTCTTCGGCACCTACATTATTGGTGGTTTCGCTATTGACTGCGTTTACGTCGAAATTGGACCAGCAGGTCTTGCCCGAATAACCGTCTTCGTTACCGCACCAGCGGAACTCACGGCCCCACACGACACAATTGGGCTGCATTTCGTGAATACGTTGCGTGAGGTTATCCCAATCGTAATAGGTCTTTTTGTCGATTGTACGGGTTGTCGGGTAAGATCCGCCATAGTAACCGCTACCGCCGTTGGCACCGTCGAACCAGATTTCGAACAATTCACCGTATTTGGTACAAAGCTCGGTAATCTGTTTCAAGAACACGTCGGTCACATAGGTGCTCGAGGCATAGTATTCGTTGCTGGCATCCCACGGCGACAGATATACACCGAATTTCATACCATATTTTTTACAGGCTTCGGAGAAGAGTTTGGGAATATCGACCTGCGCACTTACCCCGCCACCGTTCGTCACACAGAAATCGGTGCTCTCGGTAGGCCACAGACAGAAACCATCGTGGTGCTTGCAGATAACCACGGCCCCTTTCATACCGGCAGCGTGCATCGATTCTACCCATTGGTCGCAATCGGGAATCGTCTGCGGTGCATACTCTTTAGGATTGGGCCGGCGATCATTTCCCCACTCGGTACCCATAAAGGTATTGGGTCCATAATGCGAGAATCCATAAAACTCGGTCTCCATCCAGTTTAATTGTCTCTCGGTAGGTACCGGAAAAACAGGAGCCGGAATATTATCGGGATTCGGGAGGTTTTGCTTCGTAAAATCTTGCGATTTCACAGAAAAAGTCATACTTGTCATTCCTATGACAAGCGAGGCTAATGTTAATCTTTTACAGATATGTCTCATAATATTATATATTTAACCTTACAAAGGTAAAATCCACATCGGAATAAAGCAAATACAATTTATATTTTATATAGCATTGTTAATTCATAATCGCTTCACTCCTCCTTGGCCGGGTATAGATACAGCGAAGAGGGGAACCCGATCGGTTATACCGACGGGTTCCCCTCCTCTGAATATCATCTACGGGTACATTGTACCTCTGTATTCTCTGCTACAACATCGATTACTTGCCGCTTCCGTACTGTTTCTCGATTAGCTTCTCGGCCTCTTCCTTCAAGTTCTGGGCCTGCTTCTCGGCCTCCTCGACCAGCTTCTTGCCGGCTGCCTGAGCAGCTATCTTGGCCAACGGATTCGAGGCTTTTTCCACCAGTTTCTCACTCTCGGACTGGGCGGTTGCAATCAGTTTGTTTCCGGCATCCTCGGCCTGTTTGCGAATAGCGGCCTTCTGGGCCTCCACATCCTCAGCATCGACACCCAGCACTTTCGAAGCAACCGTACTGGTCACCACATTCTTCACCACCTCCTCGGTATTCAGCTTGATCGAAGGTTTCGTAAAGGTTCCCCCGATGGTAGCCGATACGTTGCTCAAGGCGCCAGCTCCAGGAATATTGATTTTGGCCGTGTAGTCGATAGTCTGGTCGAGCCCGGTGACACCCGAGAGGTTCATGGTGATGTTGCCCATCTTGATGTCGAAAGGCGAAGTCTTCACCTTGCCGTCGGCTATGGCAAAGGAGATTTTCAAATCCTTGGCCTCGATGTTGCGCAACTTGTCGTTCTTCAACAGGGTTGCCAACTGGCTGAACACCTCGATATTCTGCAACTGTATATCGTTCGACTGGATAACACCTTGAGCCGTCAAAGTATTCAGGTCGGGCGACATCTGGCTGTCGAGGGCCGACTTCAAATCGAATTGAACCGAATAGGTTCCGCCCGTTTTGGCAAATATGGGAACAATCTGCTTCACCATATCGAGTTGATCGAACGTCTTCTCGAACGAGGCTTTCTGTATATCGAGGTCGAAGTTGACTTGCGGCTGCAATGCGTTCTGGGCCGTCGAATAGGTACCGTTGGCCACCATCGTACCGCCGAAGGCTTTCAAGCTGAGCGGAATCATGCGCACGGCCCCGTCGGCTACGACCAGTTTGCCCTTCACCTGCTCGAGCACCATCTTCTGGAACAGAATCTTGTTGAACGAGGCGTTCAGGGTCATGTCGATATTCTTGGGCACCTCGATAGCCGAGAGGGCTGTCGTATCGGCCTCGGCCGTCGGCTCTTCGGTCGCTTCGCTCTCGCCCATCAGTTCGTTCAAATCGAGCAGCGACGAGGTAACCGTTAGGGTACCCTTTATCGTCTCGTCCTTCAATACATAAGCCAGATAGTTGGTGAGTGAGCCTTGGGCCTGCAGGTCGCTCTGCCCTACCTTCACATCAAGTTGCGAGAGCGACATGGCCTTGGCCGAAATCGAGGCTTGAGCCTTCTTCACCGCTACGGCAGGCATTCCCTTCATGGTCAGGTCCATGTCGGCAATCGAGAAGGTACCTTCGCCCTGTATCTTTTCGTAGTTCTCTTTTTCAATATCCGACATGCGTCCGGCCAGGCGCAAATCGGCGGTAACGATACCGCTCAGACTGATTGAGTCGCCCAGCGGATAAATATCCTTGACTTTACCCAGATGTACCGTACCTTTAGCCGTAGCCTTGAAATTCAAATCGGAGATGGGCGTGGCGGCATAGAGCGTAGCCTGGAAGGGATTGCCGGCCATATTGAGCCGGAAGTCCGACAAATCGATGATTGTCTTGTCCAACACACCGCCGGGATTGCTCACGGTAGCGGCTATCTGAATACCGTTGACCGAGGCAGGCATCCCTTCGTAGCTGAAAGTGGCATCTTTCACACCCAGCGTAAGGCCGAATTGCGGTACCGTATCACCCACCATGCGGCCCTTGGCAAAGGCTGTGAGCGACATGTTGCCCGTGGTGCGCAACTTGTCGAAATTGTTTTGGTAGATGGCCGGTATCAACGACAATATCTCTTTAAAGTTGATTTCGGGCGTGTTTATCTTCAGGTCCATATCCATGGCCCCGTTGTCGAGCATGGCCACCCAACCGTCCAGGTTCAAAGTAATTGCATTGAGGCTCAACGAATTTTCCTTCAAGGTAAACTTGCTGTTCTTCAAATCGGCCGATACCGTCAGCTTGGCTTCGGTCCGGGCCTGTTTCAGGTAAGAGGCACCGCCCATGGCAAAATAGATATTCTCGCACGAGAGCTTGCTATCTATATCGGTCACGTCGGCACTCATGTCGCCCGAGAGTTTCAGGTTCAACTTGTCGGTATAGAACTGCATCTGGGTCGAATCGTCCAGATAGACAAGGGTGGCGTCGATAATCTTGAAGTGTTTCAGTTTCAGCCTGAAAGCCGACGAGCTCTCCTCCTCGACCGTATCCTCCTCGGCCACGGTATCGGGTTTCATGATATCCCAGTTTACCCGCCCGTCGGCCAGCTTCACAGCCTTGACGGCCGGCCGGTCGAGCACGATGTAGTTCACATCGAAACCCTCGTCACCGAAAAGGCTCATCACATTGACAGCCACATCGATAGAGCGAGCCGATACCAACGTATCGCCCTCGAAGTCGCCCACGCCCGAGAGGGAGAGCCCATTCAACTCGATCGAGGCACTGGGGAAATGCGAGAAGAGGCTGATGTGAAGCGACTCGAAGTCGAGCCGGGCATTCAACATCTCGTTGGCCTCCTTCTTTACAATGTTCATCACTTTGTCTTGGAAAGCAAAGGGCAAGACAAACATCAATACCAAAATTGCCGCCAGGGTTATGCCGGTAATTTTCAAACCTTTTTTCAGACTTTTGTTCATCATGGTCGCTATTATTAGTTGTTCTGTTGTCGTTTCTCACGCAGCTCCTCGGCTATGGCCCAGTGGCGGGCAGCCATGTCGGGCATATCGAGTTTGATAAAGGTGTCGCCCAAGCGATCGTGGGCCGTGGCATGGCCCGGTTTCTGCTTCACGGCCTTGGCAAAATCGGAGAGTGCCGAGTCGTAATCACCCTGCTTGTAGCGCAACTTGCCCCGGTTGTAGAGGGCCTTGAAGTTGAGCGGGCTCAACCGCACGGCCTCGTTGTAACAGGCCATGGCCTCGTGCTCGTCGCCGCTATCCTCGAGCGTAATGCCCTTGCGTACCCAGGCATCGACCATCGTCGGGTCGAGCGACAGCGCCTTGTCAAAGTTGGCCAAAGCCGCCCGCACATCTTTGGCCTTGGTGATGCACTCGTTGCCCAGCAGATAATACTCCCGGGCATACTGGCGCAGCACCGCATCCTTATCGGCCAAAGCCTGTTGCAATTCACGGTTCCGGTCCTTCAACCGGTTTATCACATCCAGCTTGCGGCGGATATAGCGCTGGATTACCGGCTTCTCAATGTCGTACCGGGTGTGAATGGCCTTGAAAAACGATTGCAGCATGCGGTCGAAGTCACCTTCGTCGAAGGCTTTCACCGTATCGGCATACAGGCGGTCAGCCTGTGCCAGCTTGAGCGACTGCTCGATGAGCGCCGGGTTGTTGAACTCCCGGCTGAACCGCACAATATCGGGGTTGACAAAGATGTCGCGGTGCATGATAGGCTTCTTCAGGACAATCCCCTCCAACGACTTGCAGCGGCTCAACGCCACATAGGTCTGCCCGCCGGCAAAGGCGCCGCCGGTAAAGTCGACAACCACCTTGTTGAAGGTCAATCCCTGGCTCTTGTGCACCGTAATGGCCCAGGCCAACCGGATGGGAAACTGCACGAAAGTACCCAGCACATTCTCCTCGATGCTCTTCTCTTTCTCGTTATAGGTATACTTGATATTCTCCCACACACAACGCTCCAACTCATACAGTTCGCCCGACTCGAGCACGACCTCGATTTTCTCGTCGGGGGTAATGTCCGACACGATGCCTATCGTGCCATTCACCCACCGGCGTTCGGGATCGTTTTTGATAAACATGACCTGAGCCCCCTTCTTGAGGACCAAATCGAGCAGCGTGGGCAAACTTCCTTCCGGGAAATCGCCTTTGATTTCACCGTGAAAAGTATGCTCCTCGCCCGGCAGACGAGCCAGCCGGTTTTCGTTGATATAGTCGACCTGGTCGCGACGGGTTGCCAGGGTAATCGAGAAATCATCCTGATTGCCATCGTATTGCGGTATATAGCGACTGTTCAGGATCGTGAGCTCTTCGCGAGTAGCCGTGTTGTTGCGTATCTTGTCCAGAATCTCGACAAAGCGGCTGTCCTGCTGGCGGTAGACCGTCTGCAACTCGATAGGCACCAGAGCCATCTCGTGGAACACCCGGGCCGAAAAGAAATAGGCATTGGGATAGAAGCGGCCCAGAATATCGCGCATGTCGGCCGTCACCACCGGCTCCAACTGATAGACGTCGCCCACCAGCAGCAACTGCTTGCCACCGAACGGCAGGCGCATGTTGCCCGAATAGACGCGCAATACCCGGTCGATGAAATCGATCATATCGGCCCGCACCATCGAAATTTCATCGATGATAATCAGCTCGACCTCACGCAAGAGCTGGCGTTGCTTTTTGTTGTACTTGAGCAGGTCGTAGATGCGACCGCCGGTCAGACTCAAGTCGGGATCGTCGGGCAGCATGGGCCGGAACGGCATCTTGAAAAACGAATGGATGGTGCTGCCGCCCACATTGATGGCGGCCACTCCCGTAGGAGCCAGCACAACATGCTTCTTCTTCACATGCTCGCACACATACTTCAAAAAGGTAGACTTGCCTGTGCCGGCTTTTCCGGTAAGGAATACCGACTGATGCGTATAGCGAATAAGGCTCAAGGCATCTTGAAACTCTTTATTCGTTGTATCTATGGTGGGCTGCTTGTCCATGAGGGCATTTCTGTTTTTCGACTCTTTTTCAAAAGTAATAAATGGCAGAGAGACAAAGGGAGACTTCCGTTTTTCATTCGTCCATACCCTGCCAACTACGACCTTCTATCCAAAGGTAGCGATTTCTTTTTATATAAAAAAATTATTGCCGTCCGATAAATCAGAACTGCACAGACCTTCAAACGCAAAGAGAAAGTAGAGTATATGCTACTCATTGAAGAGTAAAAGAAAAAGGGAGAATCGTTCGGCATCGAGTCGATAGATTTTTCCTTTTTATATTCTCTCTGTTCTTTTTTATTGTTGTAGTTAGAGAGCAAGGCTGAGAATTGGATATTACAGATTTGCAGATGGTTTAAGCAATGCTCAACGGAATAAATTATATATTCCTTTGCTTATAACTAAATAGGACATAATCCGTATATTTGCGATAAACAAAAGAAAACATAATATGAACATGAATACACACGCATTTGGACTTCTTCTGCTGATCACTTTCTTTGCCACAAGTTGTAGTCATCAAGGCACGGGCCATCATCGTGAAAACGGCTGGTATCGCATTATAGACGGACAAACAGACAGTATCGCTTCCACTCCTATCATTACGGTAAAAGAATTTACCGATTTGAGATTGGACGAAGATTATTTTGAGAAAAGCGTGATAATAGGAAATGTAAGTAAACATAAATTGCAAGCGTGGTCCGATTCGACAGAACAGCTGGTAGACAAGCGAATGGGATTTGTATTCAATGATTCCGTAATTACCGCGCCTCGTATAAATATGAGATTGGAAAGTGGCACATTCCAAATAGCGACAAATAAGAATTATGATATGAAGTCACTATACAGAAGTCTGTTAAAAGAGAAGAAAGATTCTTTGGATGCTTTGTTCAAAAACAAAGGCTGGGAAATAGACACCCTTTTTTACAACCGCTTGGGACAGGTTGAACAGGATTCAATCATAAACTCTTTGGATTATAATGATGCTTGTGCCATCATAGTGGGCTTTGAGAGATAATTGGTCAGTAAGTTTCTGGAACTTAACTTATTTGTGCTGACATTTAGCGTATGCAACGCATTGTTCCCGTCTGGACGGGCCGTTGAAGAATATAGACTTCTGTTTAAGAATACAATAAAGGGAGAATCTTTCGGTATCGGACCGGAGGGTTCTCCCTTTAATCAATTTGAAATATTTAGAGGGAATATTTCAGCTCTTCTATTCTTTACAGTCTATATTCATCCATATTGAAATCTCGGGCGCATCATATTCTACATCTTTCTCTTTACCTCCGAAGTTTAATAGCAATTGGTCTCATGTAACGTATAACAACCACACGGATTTCTATTACTCATTAAAGAAAAAGGGATATATTATGATGGTTAATAAATAATATATAGCCTCTTCAGGTCCTGAATTTTAGTTGATTTTCGACTATTGATTCGTATAAACACTTATTGCTAACCCTCAAAAAAACGAAAGGACGCTTCAAAACGAAACGCCCTTCCAAAATATTTTTTTATCCGTTAAAACTTCACTCCCATCGTCAAGGCAAACGAATTGTTGTGGTCGGTTAATGTCGATATCTGAGGCGAAATAGCCAATGACTGATTCATGACATCGGGATCGAAAAGGTCGTCGGAACCCGAAGGCAGCGGAGAGAAGGGGAAAAGCTCGCTGCGACGATAACGGTGCATATAGGCAACATCGACATAGACATTGGCAAAACGGTACCCAAGCCCTACGGTAAAGTAGTTGGTCTCCCGGTCGAGGGTAAACATGGTCAGGGTCCCGGCAGTAGGAATCTCATGTCCCGACCTGTACTCCGATTTCACAGGAGACGTTTGGTAGGCATAGCCCAACCGAGCACTAAACTGCGGAGTAATGCGATATTCGCCACCCACCTTGAAAGTATGCACGGGAGAGAGCATCTCGGAAATTTCGTTGTTTGTATTGTAAAACATGTCGATTGTATAGGGATCGTCGAACGACATGTTGTTATTGGCCGTATACTCGTAGTCGAAACTCAGAATACCACCCTGCCCAAACACGTAGGCGGCACTGGCAATCATGCGCCAAGGCGACTCAAACTCGTAGCTGTAACTGCCGTTAGGCGTCTCGGCCAAATCGTTATACGAGGTCCCGCTACGGTCGAAATTATATTTTACGGCAGCCGAATAGGTATCGGTCATTTTGTAATAGTTGGGGGTATGGAAAGCAAAACCCAACCGGAAGTTATTGGTTGCCCGCATAATCACACCCAAGTTGGCCTTGATACCCGAGCCGTTGGTGTGCAAGGCATTCTGCATGAGATACCAGCCATTGGTATTGGCGCTGCTCACCGAGCCGTTATCGTCGGGCAGATAACCCCCGGTAAAGTTCTCGCCATATCCGCTCTGTATGTCATACGAAAAGTCGGTCACTGCAACGCCGATACCCCAGTAGAAGACATCGTAGATATTACCGCCGATGTTGAAGTTGTACTCGTCAATCGAGCCTTTCTCCCGCACATACAGGTCGCCGGTAGCCGAAGTCCCGCTACCCACGACACTGCTCCAGGTATTTGAGCTCTTGGGGTTAATCAGATATGATTGATAGCCCAGCACATTGAGCCAGGGGCTGCTGTCGTAAGGGTCGAAACTGGAATTGTTGCTCGACGCCAGATTGTCGACCGAGATTCCATCGGAGAGTTTGGCGATATACCCCGACAGCGAATTGGCACCCGAGATATTGGCATAGCTGGTTTTGTATGAGCGGTCGAACGACTTCTGCTTGTTGTAGGCAAAGCCGAAATTCAGATTCTTCAGGGCCTCCTGATTGAAACGAACGGTCCAGACAAAACCGAAATTGTTGCACGAGAATTTGAACTTACTGTCGGAGTAGTTATTACCGGCAGTATTCACCGTGCTCACCTGATTCGAAAAGTCGATGGTGGCGGCAATGTCGGAGTTTCTATAGACACCTATACCAGCCGGATTCTGGCCCAAGGTCGTTATATCGCCGCCTAATGCGCCGAAGGCTCCGGCCATGCCCATATACCGGGCCGTACCTCGTATATCTTGTTGTGAATATTTCAAGGCATCGACCACGCCTTGACCAAAGAGCATGGAGCTGCTACAAAGAGCAACTCCAGCCAAAGCATATTTTACCGTTTTCATATTGTTCTTACTTGATGATTCACGTCTTGCTTATCTACGACCTCCACGGCCTCCTCCACTGGATCCCCGCGAAGAGGTACCGCTGCTTCTTCTCGACGAAGAGGAAGGAGCCGAATAGCTACCCGAAGAGCGACGGCTCGACGACCCGCTCGAGAAACTCGAGGAACGTCCCGAAGTCGAGGAGTTTCGATTGAACGAAGAGCTTGAGCTCGAGCTGCTGCCCCGTCGACTGGTACCGACAGTACCACTGTTGTAACCCCTGTTATAGCTGTTGCTCGAGGAGCTCGGACGGGTATTGATTGTCGTCTGTCTGCGACTTTGAGTCGTCGACGGAACCGATACCGAGCTCGACGACGAACTGGTGCCTCGGCGAGAAGTATTGGCAGAGCCGAAACTATACCCACGATTCGAATTGGAGCTGGAGCTATTGCTGATGACCGTTCCCCGGTTGGTGCGAACACCATTTACAGAACTGCTGCCATTCGACGATGAAGAAACACTGGTCGTTGCTCGGCGACTGGTCGTAGTCGACGCCGAAGTCGAAGCGGTACCCACCGTTGCCCGACGTCCGGTAGTCGTCACCCCATTGCCCGACGATACGATATTACCGCCATAGCGATTGGGCTGACGCCCGTTGGGAGTATATTGCGGACGTGCCGGAGCATTCCATCCGTAGTAGGGACGATGGTAGTAGTAGGGCGAATAGTAGTGATGGTGATGGAAATAGGGACTGTACCACGAGTTCCATCCCCAATAGCCACCCCAGTAGCCGCCCCAACCGTAGTAGTAGGGATCATATCCCCAACCAAACCGCCACGGGCCCACACTCCAGCGCCACGACCAACTGGTATAGGAATAGGGTGTCCACATGTAATCCCAGTACCAGGGATTCGTCCAGGTGGGAGTTACCCAAGCATAGTTGTCCGAAATGTAGACATTCCAGTCGTTATTGTCGAGGAAATAAATATCGGAATAGAAGGGATCGCTTACCGACACCACAAACTTGGGGTTGTGGAACCGACGAATACGCAGGGCATACTCATAGTCCGAAGCCGATCCGTTGAAACCGTTCAGGTAGTAACCGTCATCGCCATTCTCGTCGACAATATTATACTCGACATAATTTTCCTGCTGATTGGCTGCCAACTGATCGAGGGTCACCTCCGGAGCCGAACTGCCTCGACGATTGTACTCGTCGACATCGAAGAACTGTTTGTCGGCAGTCATCACCAACGTCTTCTTCACAACCGTATCCGAAGCTGCCCTGACGGCGGCAGCCTGCGCAGCTTTCTCCTTTGCCTTTTGCTCTACAATCGGATTCTTATCATTCGGATTATAATAAATATCATCTTCGATTACATACGAGCTTGCCCTGGCAAAGCTCACCCCAAGCATCGGCAATATAATCAACAGGGCAAATCTTCTTGTTTTCATAACCACTTCTCCTTAGTTTAATTACTCTATTGATTGATTCTATAATTTATCCATTAGACTTTTCTTTCAAAAAATAGTTTAACGGCCTTTCTACTAAAAGAAACTAAAAAGCCGATAAATACTGCATACAGTTCTCTTAATTTTCTACAAATATACTCTTTTCCTGCTTATAAGAAACACCCACAAAAGGATTTAACGCACTTAAACAAAAAGCGCTCACCTCCGATAGAGACGAGCGCTCGATGCAAAACAGCCTGTCGGGAACCGTCATTGAGCCTTAGGCCGTAACGAATAGCCGAAAAGGATAAGTGTGATACCCCAGTAGAGGAAGGCTGCGGCACATAAAAAGACAATCGAGAAGGTGGCCATGAAAGGCATCGACAAAAACAGGAATCCAAGAACGAGCAGCAACAGACCGTTGATGAGATAGACCCACCAGTACCGGTGCGTAGAGGTCATGGCAAATGCCGAAGCCAGATTGGAAATACCCTTGTACAGGAATATGAATGCAAAGAAGAAAGGTAACACCGTTTCGCTGAACGAAAGATTCCCCACCAAAATGAAACCAATGAGTATGTCGATGACACCCCCGGCCAACCACCAGCCCCAGCCGCGCACCTTACGCTTTACATTGTTCGATACAATGAGCTGCACAACACCAAACAAAATCAGCATCCATCCCAACAGCATGGAGAGCACTTCATAGCCCAGTGTCGGCTGCGACCAAAGCCACAAGCCGCAAGATATCATCAATAACCCGACTACAATCAGGGCCCACCAATACTTGGTTTTGCCCCAGAAATACATGGTTGAAATATCCATCATAGCAAATAGTTGTAATTAAAATTATAGATTCACACAAACTACAACTATAACAGTCGGGATACCGCATTTGTTCCGGGTTTTACATTTTCAGATAAAAATCACGGGTAAGCGACACATAGTCTGTTGTGTAGCCCGCACCCCGCTGTTCGATGGCCATGACATGGGTCTGCAAAGGCCGGCGTGCCCTGCCCCACTCCGACATCAACCGTTTGGGTGCTCGCCCCGCGATACCCGACACATAGGTGAACCGGGCCGGATAGAAGCCGTGCAACAGGGCCACAAAGGTGAGATGCTCCTCCAAATCGGCCGGTGAGATAAGCGACACACGTCCGCCCGGCAACAGCAGCGCAGCTGCCCCCTCGAACAGAGTCTCGTAGTCGAGCGTACCAGTGTGCCGGGCCCTCTCCCGACGGCTGTCGGGCGGCAACAACGACTGCACGAAATAGGGCGGATTGGAGAGAATATGGTCGTACCGCGGCCGGGTGTATCGGCCGAACCAATCGCAGAAATCGGCCTTATAGATTGTGACACGGTCGCTCCAGGGCGACAGTCCCGCATTCAGAGCCGCATCGCAGGCAGCCCCGAAATCCAGCTCGACAGCGTCGATACAAGCCGCCGAGCGTTGAGCCGCCATGAGAGCTATCAGCCCGGTGCCGGTCCCCACGTCGAGAATGCGCTTGGCCTCTCCGATGCGACACCAGGCCCCGAGCAACACCCCATCGGTACCTACCCGCATGGCGGCACGCTCCTGATAAATCGTAAACTGCTTGAATTTGAAAAAAGAATTTGCCATATTGCTTTGCTTTGGGCATGCAAAATAAACAAAAAAACATAATAATTTCGACAATGCCCTCTTATTTGCGTAACTTTGGCACGCCTGTTGCAGGATAACATAAAATAAGAGACAGGGGAAGACTATGCTTGCAACAGAAGTATGGCTACCTGCCAAAATGTCAATATGGAACCAAACACCTAAGAATAAGAACAAGTTTATGATCTGCGAAAACGACGAAAATACACCTTCGATTATGCCACTGTTTACCGAAATATCCGGACAAAACGATTCGGAATGCAAGACGTTAGACACCAAAGGATTGCCTATTCTCGCCTTGCGCAACATGGTATTGTTCCCGGGAGTAGCCATCCCGGTGAACGTAGGCCGCCCCAAGTCGCTGCAACTGGTCAAGGATGCTCAGAACAACCATACCCCCATCGGCGTGGTATGTCAGCGCAATGCAGCCGTTGAAGACCCGGGGCGCGACGACCTGTACGAGGTGGGTGTAATCGGCGAAATCATCAAGATACTGGAGATGCCCGACGACAGCACGACCGTGATTCTGCAGGGTAAGATGAAGCGCTTCAAAATCGACGAAGTGACCGAGACCTTCCCCTACATGCGTGCCAATGTGTCGCTACTCGACGAAATCATGCCCGAACCCGACGACAAGGAGTTTGAAGCGTTGGTATCGGCCATGAAAGACCTGACCTTCGACTTGCTGAAAAACATCGGCGAGCAGGCCAAAGAGTTGATTTTTGCCATTCGAAATATCGACAATGCCCACTACCTCATCAACTTCCTGGGAGCCAATATCCCGCTGACAGCTGCTCAAAAACAGGAACTGCTGGGTATCGACAACATGAAGGCCCGCCTCTTCAAGCTCTACGAGATGCTCACCCAAGAGGCGCAACTGCTGCAAATCAAGGCCGACATCCAGTCCAAAACCCGCGAGGACCTGAACCAGCAACAACGGGAACACTTCCTGCAACAGCAGATACGTACTATCCAGGAGGAGCTGGGCGGCAACATGCAGGACCAGGACATACAGGAGTTGCGCGAACGGGCCGAAAAGAAGAAATGGGATGCCAAGACGGCCGAGATTTTCGAGAAAGAGATGCGCAAGCTCGAGCGGCTGCACCCGCAATCGCCCGACTTCTCGGTGCAGTATACCTACCTCGACACGCTGCTCGAGTTGCCATGGAACGAGTACACGCAAGACAACTTCAACCTGAACCACGTGCAGAAACAGCTCGACAAGGACCACTACGGTCTCGACAAGGTGAAAGAGCGCATCATCGAACATCTGGCCGTGCTGAAGCTGCGGGGCGACATGAAATCGCCCATCATCTGCCTCTACGGACCTCCGGGCGTGGGCAAGACCTCGCTGGGTAAATCCATAGCCGAGGCACTGAACCGCAAGTATATACGCATCTCGTTGGGCGGTCTGCACGACGAGGCCGAGATACGGGGTCACCGGCGCACCTACATCGGGGCCATGCCGGGCCGTATTATCCAGGGGCTCATCAAGGCGAAGAGCTCCAACCCGGTATTCGTGCTCGACGAAATCGACAAGATAGGCAACGACTTCAAGGGCGACCCGGCATCGGCGCTGCTCGAAGTGCTCGACCCCGAACAGAACAACGCCTTCCACGACAACTACATCGACATCGACTACGACCTGTCGAAGATTCTGTTCATCGCTACGGCCAACAATCTCAACACCATATCGCAGCCCCTGCTCGACCGTATGGAGCTGATCGACATCAGCGGATACATACTCGAGGAGAAGGTCGAAATCGGCCGCCGGCACCTGGTACCCAAGCAACTCGAGAACCACGGGTTGAAAGAGGGCGACGTAGTCATACCCAAAAAGGTGATGGCTGCCATCGTCGACCAGTACACCCGCGAGTCGGGCGTGCGCGAGCTCGACAAGAAGATAGCCCGCATCATGCGGAAAATCGCCCGCATGAAGGCCTCGGGCAAGGAGTACAACCACACCCTCACACTCGACGACCTGCACGAGTATCTGGGGGCTCAGGAGTACAACCGCGACAAATACGAGAACAACGACTACGCCGGTGTCGTAACCGGGCTGGCCTGGACGGCGGTAGGCGGCGAAATACTCTTCGTAGAGTCGAGCCTGAGCAAATCGAAGGGCGAGAAACTCACCCTCACCGGCAACCTGGGCGACGTGATGAAGGAGTCGGCTGTCATTGCCCTGCAATACATCAAGTCGCACGCTTCGCTGCTGGGTATCGACGAAGATGTGTTCGACAAGTGGGCCGTACACATCCACGTGCCCGAAGGTGCCATTCCCAAAGACGGCCCCTCGGCCGGTATCACCATGGTCACCTCGCTGGCCTCGACCTTCACGCAACGCAAGGTGAAAGACCACTTGGCCATGACGGGCGAGATTACCCTGCGGGGCAAAGTGCTGCCCGTGGGCGGTATCAAGGAGAAAATTCTGGCGGCCAAACGAGCCGGCATACGCGACATTATCCTCTCGGAGGAGAACCGCAAAGACATCGAAGAAATCAAGGATACCTACCTGAAAGGGCTCACCTTCCACTACGTGAAGAATATCGAAGAGGTGTTGAAGATTGCCCTCACCGACGAAAAGGTAAAAAATGCCATAGAGATTAAATAAGAATAGTGCATTATGAAAGAGTGGAAAATAACCGAAGGATATAAAGTAAAAGAGGGAGAAGTCTCCTGGAACGAACTGAAACGTACGACCGAAAAGACCGCCGAAGAGCGTCGCCCGGCACACCGCATCGTGGCGCTCGACGGCTACGGACTGAACCCCGGCGACCTGTCGTGGGAGAAGATCGAAGCGCTGGGCGACTTCACCGTCTACGACCGCACCGCAGTCGACGAGATTGTGGAACGGGCCGCCGAAGCCGACATCGTACTCACCAACAAGACTCCGCTCAGTGCCGCTACGCTGGACAAGTTGCCCCGGCTGCGCTACATCGGGGTATTGGCTACGGGATACAACATCGTCGACATCGAAGCCGCCAAAGAGCGCGGCATCGTAGTCACCAACATACCGTCGTACAGCACCGACTCGGTGGCTCAAATGGTATTTGCCCACATCCTCAACATAGCCAGTGACGTGGCCACCCACTCGCAGAGCGTGAAAGCCGGCGACTGGGCACGCTGCAAAGACTTCTGCTATCTGAAGAGCCCGGTATTCGAGCTGGCCGGCAAGACCATCGGCATCGTCGGGTTCGGACACATTGGCAGTGCCGTGGCCCGCATCGCCCACGCATTCGGCATGAAGGTATTGGCCAAGACCTCCAAGAGCCGCGAAACCCTGCCCGACTACGTCACCCCCGTCGACTGGGAAACCCTGTTGGCCGAGAGCGACGTCATCACGCTGCACTGCCCTCTCACCGACTCGACCCGCAACCTCGTCAATGCCGACGCCATTGCCCGCATGAAACCGACGGCTATCGTCATCAACACGGGACGCGGCCCGCTGGTCAACGAGCACGACCTGGCCGAGGCGCTGAACTGCGGCCGCATCAAGGCCGCCGGAGTCGACGTTCTGTCGCAGGAGCCGCCGCGGCCCGACAACCCGCTCGTCGCTGCCCGCAACTGCTACATCACCCCGCACATTGCCTGGGCCACCCTCGAGGCCCGCGAGCGGTTGATGCAGATTGCTGCCGACAACATACGCCAATACATCGCCGGGAACATCGTCAACCAGGTAAACCGCTAATCGGTCCGAACAAGATAAAAGGCCCGCTACTCACCCCCATGTGAGCCGCGGGCTTTTTGCATACCTGCTTGTCCGTACACACGAGCCAACAGGACCAAACCGCCACACACTCACAAGACTACCGCTGTTCGACTCTTGTACAATTTGAAAGCATCCAAACCGGGGCAACAAGAAAATTCAAGAAAAATTCGAGACAATTTATCGTCCTTTACAAAAGAATATATAAATTTGTAAGGTACAAACGCTGTTGACCTGATACCTATGAGATATATCGCCCTGCCGGACCAAACAGTGCGCCGCCTGTCGTTCTACCTGGCTATGGAAGAATACATAGCCCGTACGCGAAGCGGCGAAGATTGCTTCTTCATGTGGCAGGTAAATCCTACCGTTATTTTTGGACGCAACCAGTTGATGGAGAATGAAATCAACATGGACTACGTTCGCTCGCACGGCATCCAGTACTATCGCCGCAAATCGGGCGGAGGCTGCGTCTATGCCGACTTCAGCAACATCATGTTCTCCTACATCACCGACGACTTCAACGTCAGTTTCACCTTCGACCGCTACCTGCAACTCATCGCCCGCACCCTGAATAAACTGGGCGTGCAGGCCCTGGCTTCGGGACGCAACGACATCACCGTCGACGGCAAGAAGGTGTCGGGCAATGCGTTCTACCGTGTGGGAGGACGCAGCATCGTACACGGCACCATGCTCTTCGACACCAACCTCGAAGACCTGGTTCTCTCCATCACCCCCAGCAACGAGAAGCTCATCACCAAGGGGGTGGAGTCGGTGCGCAAGCGGGTGACCAACCTCAAGGAGTATCTCGACATCGACATCGAGGAGTTCAAGCGCTTCATGCGCACGTCGCTCTGCGACAGCGAGGAGTGCCTTACCCCCGACGACATCACCCGCATCGGCGAAATCGAAAAGGAGTACCTGAAAGAGGAGTGGATTCTGGGTAACAACCCACGCTACACGCTGGTGCGCCGCGGCTACGGCTCGGCCGGCGAGATAGAGGCCCGTATCGAAATCAAAAACGGCATCGTCAAGGCGCTGAACCTCATGGGCGACTACTTCCCGATAGGCGAAATCGACGAGTTCCTCGACCGCTTCCGCGAGGTGCCCTTCACCCGCGAAGCCTTCGACCGGGTGCTCGACGATACCCCCATCGAGCGCTACATACACCGGCTCGACCGGGCGGCCTTTACCCATATTTTATTCAACGAGCAGAAATAGATTTTATCATAAAAAACACCTGTTGACTATGGAAGATATTTTAAAAACGTGCCTGCATCAGAAACACCTCGATCTGGGTGCCAAGATGATGCCTTTCGGCGGATTTGACATGCCTATTGAATACACCTCGATTATCGAGGAGCACAATGCCGTACGCCACGCCGCCGGCATATTCGATGTGTCGCACATGGGCGAGATACTCATCACCGGCCCCGACAGCGAGCGCTACATCAACTACATTTTCACCAACAACATACGGGGTGCCGAGCCCGGGAAAATCTTCTACGGCATGCTGCTCTACCCCGACGGCGGTACCGTCGACGACCTGCTGGTCTACAAGATGGGCGACGAGCGCTTCTTCCTCGTGGTAAACGCCTCGAACATTGCCAAGGATTACCAGTGGATTGTCGAGCACAGCGCCGGCTACAACCTGAATATCGAGAACCAGTCGGACTACTACGGCGAAGTGGCCGTGCAGGGTCCCAAGGCCGAAGCCTGCATCGAAGAGCTGCTGCACCTCGAGGTAAAGGATCTGCAGTTCTACACCTGCAAGGAGATTGAGTGCGACGGCGAAACCATCATCGTTTCGCGCACGGGCTATACCGGCGAAGACGGTTTCGAGATTTACGGCAGCCACGCCTTCATCAACAAGGTATGGGATGTGCTGGTAGGTTCGAAACAGGTACTGCCCTGCGGACTGGGTTGCCGCGACACGCTGCGCTTCGAGGTAGGACTGCCACTCTACGGTCACGAACTCGAAAAAGACATTACCCCCATCGAGGCCGGCCTGGGCATGTTTGTCAAACTCGACAAGGACGATTTCATCGGCAAAGAGGCTATCGCCCGCCAGAAGGCCGAAGGTGCCAAACGCAAAATCGTGGGCATCGAACTGGCCGACAAGGCTATCCCCCGCAGCGGCTACGAAGTCTATGCCGACGGCAAGGTGATAGGCCACGTCACAACCGGCTACAACTCCATATCTACCGGCAAGAGCGTGTGCATGGCCCTTATCGACAGCGCCTACGCCGCCCTGGGTACCGAGGTAGAGATTCACATCCGCAAGAAATTCTTCAAGGGAACGGTCGTCAAGAAACGCTTCTACGAAAAGAACTATAAAAAATGATTTATTGACAAACCTAAAAATAACAAGATTATGAGTACAGTATTGGACGGACTTTATTATTCCGAATCACACGAGTGGTTAAAAGTTGAAGGCGAATTCGGCTACATCGGTATCACCGACTATGCCCAACACCAACTGGGTAGCGTAGTATACGTAGACCTGCCCGAGGTAGACGATGAGCTGAACCAGGGCGAAGAGTTCGGAGCCGTCGAGAGTGTGAAAGCTGCCAGCGACCTGCTGTCGCCCATCAGCGGAACCGTCGTAGAGATTAACGAAGCGCTGGAAGACAAGCCCGAACTGTTGAACGAAGATGCTTTCAACAACTGGATCTGCAAGGTAACGATAAGCGACCCCGAAGAGTTGAAAAACCTGATGGACGCCGAGGCCTACAAAGCTATTTGCGAATAATCGACGGAGGAGGATAAGTACATGTACAAATATTTCCCGCATACCGAATCGGATATTGCCGAAATGCTGGAGCGGATAGGCGTCGCGTCGCTCGACGATCTCTACGCCGAAATCCCCGAAAGCATTCGCTTCGACAAAGACTACAACCTGAAGAAGTCGATGTCGGAAGACGAGGTACGTAACTATTTCAAGGAGCTGGGCAACCTGAACCACCCGCTCACCGTCTTTGCCGGCGGCGGAGCCTATGACCACTACTCTCCCTCGGTCATCGGGCAGCTCATCGCCCGCTCGGAGTACCTCACGGCCTACACCCCCTACCAGCCCGAGATTTCGCAGGGAACCCTGCAATACATCTTCGAGTTCCAAAGCATGATGTGCGAACTCACCGGCATGGAGTGCTGCAACGCCTCGATGTACGACGGCGCCACCGCTACGGCCGAGGCCATGCTCATGGCCATCGCCCATGCCAAGAAACGCAACAAGGTAATTATCTCGCGCACGGTGAGCGAACGGGTGATTGCCGTCGTAGAGACCTACGCCCGTTTCCACGGCGTGACGCTCGACTATATTCCCGAGAATGATGGCGTGACCGACAAGGCCGCCATGGAACAGATGCTCGAGGCCAACGACGTGGCCGGTGTCATCGTGAGCACCCCCAACCGCTACGGCATCATCGAGGACTTCACTGGCTTTGCCGAGAGCACGCACGCCCACAAGACTCTCTTTATCGTCAACGCCGACCCCTCGGCCATGGCCGTGTTGAAGACGCCCGGCGAATGGGGTGCCGATATTGCCTGCGGCGACGGTCAGTCGCTGGGCATGCCGTTGAACTTCGGCGGTCCCTACGTGGGTTATCTGGCCGCCTCGCGCGACCTGGTGCGCAAATTGCCGGGCCGTATCGTAGGCGCTACGAAGGATGTCGACGGCAAACGGGCCTTTGTGCTCACCCTGCAGGCTCGCGAGCAGCACATCCGCCGGCAGAAGGCCAACAGCAACATCTGCTCCAACCAGTCGCTCATGGCGCTGTATGTCACCATCTACATGGCTCTCATGGGCAAACGCGGTTTGCAGGAGGTCAACGAGAAATCCTATGCCGGGGCACACTACCTGTGCGACAAGCTGCTGGCTACGGGCAAATTCTCGCTCTGCTTCGACAAACCCTTCCTGAAAGAGTTCGCCGTACGCACCACCCTGAACCGGGAGACGCTGATGAAACATCTCGAAGAGAAAGGCTTCCTGGCCGGTATCCCCGTCGAAGGAACCGACGACACGATACTCTTCTGCGTAACCGAAAAACGCACCCGCGAAGAGATTGACAATTTGGTTTCACTAATCGAACAGGAGGGATAAGCCATGAAGTATTACAACAAACTGATATTCGAAATTTCAAAACCGGGACGCGTAGGCTACTCCCTGCCCCAATCCGATTTCGGCAACTATTCGCTGGCCGACCTGCCCCAGACACTGCGGAGAGAGACTCCGGCCGAATTGCCCGAAGTGAGCGAACTCGACGTAGTGCGCCACTATACCAACGTATCGAACAAGAACTTCGGTGTCGAGACCGGCTTCTATCCGCTGGGCTCCTGCACCATGAAGTACAACCCCAAGATAAACGAAGAGATGGCTGCGATGCCGGCCTTCACCACGCTGCACCCGCGGCAGAGCGAAGAGTCGGTACAGGGTGCCCTGCGGCTCTACTACGAGTTGGCCCAGGCATTGGCCGAGATTTCGGGTCTGGCCGAATTCACGCTCAACCCCTTTGCCGGTGCTCACGGCGAGCTGACCGGATTGATGCTCATGCGTCAGTACCACATCAAACGGGGCGACCTGAAACGTACCAAGGTCATCGTACCCGACAGTGCCCACGGCACCAACCCGGCCAGTGCGGCCGTGTGCGGCCTGGAGATTGTCGAGGTGCCCTCGACCCCCGAAGGTACCATCGACGTGGCCAAGCTCGAACCGCTGCTCGACGACACGATTGCCGGTATCATGATGACCAACCCCAACACGCTGGGTATCTTCGAGAAAGAGATTCCCCAGATTGCCAAGCTGGTACACGGATGCGGCGGTCTGCTCTACTACGACGGAGCCAACCTCAACCCGCTGCTGGGCCGTTGCCGTCCCGGCGACATGGGCTTCGACATCATGCACATCAACCTGCACAAGACCTTCTCTACCCCGCACGGCGGCGGTGGTCCCGGTAGCGGCCCCGTAGGTGTGGCTGCCGCTCTGGTCGACTATCTGCCCCGTCCCCGCGTGGTGAAACACGGCGACCGTTACGCCGTCGAAGGGGGTGCCGACAGCCTGGGCAGCGTATCGGGTTTCTTCGGCAACTTCGGGGTGATGATGCGGGCCTACGCCTATATCCTATCGCTGGGTAAGGAGCATATCAAACATGTGGGCGAACTGGCCACACTCAACGCCAACTACGTGAAAGAGTCGTTGAAAGATTGCTACTACCTCCCCATCGAGGGCATCTGCAAGCACGAGTTCGTATTCGACGGCCTGCTCGACAAGTCGACCGGCGTCACTACACTCGACGTGGCCAAACGTCTGCTCGACTATGGATACCATGCGCCTACCATCTACTTCCCGCTGCTGTTCCATCAGTCGATTATGATCGAGCCTACCGAGACGGAGTCGAAAGAGACGCTCGACGAGTTTATCGAAGCCATGCGCACCGTGGCCCGCGAAGCCATCGACGACCCCGAAATGGTGAAGAGCGCTCCGCACGTGACACCCGTACGCCGACTCGACGAGACGACCGCAGCCAAGACCCCCATCTTGCGCTTCAAAGATTTGAATTATTAAAACCTCACCTTTACGGAGACCGGGAAGGCGCCCTGCGCTTTCCCCTCTCCGTTTTTTATTTCTTACATGCACATGAACAGCGATATTATCATCATCGGAGCCGGCCCCGGCGGATACGAAACGGCCCTGTATGCCGCCAAGAAGGGACTGAGCGTCACCCTGTTTGAAGAGCGCCGGGTCGGAGGCACCTGTCTGCAAGAGGGGTGTATCCCCACCAAATGCTTCTGTCGCAGCGCCGAGGTGGCCGACACCATTGCCCACTGCGAGGCGATGGGTATCGGGGCGACGGCTCCTACCGTAGATATGGCACGTGTCGTAGCCCGCAAAAACGAGGTGGTGGCCCAACTCACCGCCGGCATCGAGTTCCTGTTGAAAAACAAACTCATCACCTGCATACCCGAACGGGCCGAACTGCTCGACGCCCACACCGTGAAGAGCGCCTCGGGCGAGACCTATACGGCCCGGCACATACTCATAGCCACCGGCTCTACGGCCAAGATTCCGCCCATCGCGGGGAGTGACCTGCCCGGGGTAGTCACCTCGACCCAACTGCTCGACATCGACCACATACCCTCGCGGCTCTGCATCGTGGGAGCCGGTGTCATCGGGCTCGAGTTCGCCTCCATCTTCCGCAGCTTCGGCAGCGAAGTCACCATGCTCGAGTTTGCCAAAGAGATTCTGCCCAACTTCGACACCGACATCAGCAAACGGCTGAAACAGGTTCTCTCCAAGCGGGGCATCGAGTTCTTCAACCAGGCCGGTGTAAACGCCATCGAGTCGACCGGCTCGGGGCTGACCGTCCGCTACACCTGGAAAAACCAGGAGCACACGGTCGAGGCCGACACGGTATTGATTGCTACCGGCCGGGCCCCTCGCGTCGAAGGGCTGGGACTCGACACCGTGGGCATACACTACTCGACCAAAGGCATCGAGACCGACGACAACCTGCAGACCAACGTGCCCGACGTCTATGCCATAGGCGACGTGAACGGCCGCTGTCTGCTGGCCCATGCCGCCTCGTTCCAGGGACGCAAGGTCATCGACCACCTGCTGGGCCAGGAGAGCGGCATCGACCTCAGTATCATTCCCTCGGCCGTATTTACCCACCCCGAAGCCGGTATGGTGGGACTCACCGAAGAGGAGTGCAAACAGCAGGGCATCGCCTTCACGGCCAAGAAATCGCTCTTCCGGGCCAACGGTAAGGCGGTGAGCATGGGCGAGCCCGACGGGCTGTGCAAACTCATTGCCGACGAAAACGGCCGCATCATCGGCGGCCATATCTTCGGGGCCCACGCTGCCGATCTGATACAGGAGATTTCGGCCCTGATGAACCGCGCTACCACCGTAGCCCAACTGAAAGAGATGGTACATGCACACCCCACCCTCTCGGAGGTGCTGCAAGAGTGTGCCCGGGAATTTTAGGGAATCCCCCTACTCCACAGGATAACGAAAGAGGCTGTATCTATCTTGGATGCAGCCTCTTTCCGTATAAACGTACATAATCGTTCCACCCGAGAAAAGCATGGGTCTAGATTGTTTCTTTCAATAATTTTTTGCTACTTTGTAACTGATATAATATGTAAAGCCTTAATCTGAAAAAGAACACACCTATGGAAACGACAAATTGTGAAAACATCGGTATAAAAATAAAGATAAAAGACAACCTGACCGACCCGAGAATTTTGGGGTTCATCAAGGAGAAAGATTGGACGTTCTCGTTAAAAGACTTTCATACATTTCTGGATTCCTTGGAACGACCGTTCTACAATGAACGGGCTCGACAAATTGTAGAATTTTTTGTCAACTATCGCGACGGGCTTATATGTCCCGATCGGTACAACAGCTGTGACTCGATAAAATATCCCTTTGACAAGAACGATATATCAGACCCGATTGCCGAGCTAAGTTTCCCGGCAGGAGACTTGAGTATGAAGAAACTGCGTAAATATCTTGTTCTTATATACAATAAGTCATATGCTATTATCGGAGATGGAGGAGTGGAAAAAGTCTTACGTCCCAAACGGGTCTTACCGGAATATATGGGTATTATCTCCTTTTATTTCCTCAAACAATGGAAGATTGACAGGGACTTTGTGGAACAACTCCTGCGGGACTTTTGCGAGTACCTGAAAGCCGACTACGGCATTATGTATGACAATAAGACAGGCGAAGTCCTGCTCGATCTCTTCGGCAATGCCGAGAAAAACATCTACGAAGAGAAATGGAAATCACAAAAAGAGACCGAAGAATACTTCAACAACCTCATGCAAAAGGCATTGGCCAATCAGCAGAGCCAGGAACAGGAAATCGCCGACCCACAAAACCAGGAGCAGAAACCCGCGATACAGCAACAGGAGCCTGGCAAACAGCCTCCGATTTTATGCTTATGTGTACAGGTCAAGCCCAACCTGACCGACCCGCGATTTGTAGAGTTCATGCAGAACTGGGACTTTGATAGGGCCAAATTAAATACCTTTTTACACGACCTGTGGGAGAAAAGTCATAACGAGTATGCCGAGAAGATAATCCGTTTCTTCTGCACCTATAAAGACGGATTTATTTGCCCCGACAAATATGGCTACTACGCCACCATGGGAAAAGAGTTTGATGCCGACCATATAGAGATACCCGTGGCCTGGTTGAGTTATCCCGGCGTGCGCCTGCACCTGTCGAAGAAGCGCATGTATCATGGCTCTATCATCAGCGATTACTGGTACACCATTACCAATGGCTGCGACATAAAAAATCCCAAGAAGGTAACTCCCCAATATGTAGGGATATTGACCAACGAACTGGTAAAGTCGAGAGCGCAGATTTTTGGCCAGTTTCCCGACTACATGGGCACCATATTGATTTGGACCATGAAGAGGAGCAAGCTGGATATGGAACGATGCAAAGAGCTGCTGGTCGATTTGTGTACCTATATGGATACCGACAGCGGGGCGATAATCGACGAAGAGACCGACCAAATCATCTTCAATGTCGAAGAGGTTCTGGAGAAAAAGCCAAAGCCTCGCAACAATTGGCTGTCGTGGCTTCTGAATCCCTTTAAGAAAGGGGACGACCTGAAGTCATAGACTCATAAGAACAGAAAGCAAAAAACAAGAGGGGCTGCATCGCAACCGATGCAGCCCCTTGTCTTATCAGTCTGTGATAAGATTATTTCATCACTTTGGCAACCGTGTTACCGGCTTTTACAATATAGGCACCGGCAGCGGGCAAGGCGATTTCGTTCTCACCTTCCACACCCTCGACACTCATAACCAGTACACCGGCCATGTTGTAGACGGCAATTGTAGCCGGTTTCTCAAGAACAACGTGCAGATTGTCGTGTACGAAAATCTTGTCGTTGCTAACTTGTACACCTTCTACACCGCTTTGGCCATCTACATCAATCAAATTTGAAATATTGGAAGCATCGGTAACTTGACCGGTGGCCATATTGACATTCAAGGCAAATACACCATAGAAGAAATTATCAGTTACCCCTTCGGACATTATATCTCTCTCCATCGTAAATACCTGAACCGATGTACCCGTGGTCGTGGCATAATCATGGAAAGCCATAAACTCAAGACCGGGAGCAAGAGTTTGTGATACAACGAATTCATTAACCTTTATATCACCTGTATTCTCCGAAGCCATCGTATATAAGAAAAGTCCCGATTCTTCAGTCAACGGAAGATCTGGAACCGAATAACTTCCTTTCAACCCGCCATCGTCCAAAGTCAGGTCACCCAAAGCATAAGCTTTGCTTTCACCATTTTCATCATAATAATACCCTATATAAACCTTATCACCGGTATTACCCTCTAGACTGAGACTGAAATGGATATTCCCGGTTTCACCACCAGCCGTCAAATCCAACGGGGGAGTATCCAACTCGCAACCCTCTGCAGCTGCGGCAGGGAGAATAACAGACTGATCGCCCAACTTACCATCGATCAATACCCACTGAGAACGGTAGGTACTACCATTAAGATAGTTGGTAATCGACTCATCACTTGCCTCTGCGAAATAGAAATCTTCATACAAAGCACAATATTCAACAGAATCGGCAGCCGTAGTAAATATTCTATATGTATCTACTTCGTAATAATTAGCTCCCGACACAGCATTCCAGTTAGCTACAAAATAAGAAGGTGTTACATTTGTAGCAGGGAGAGCTTCAGGTGCCGTCAAAGCAGCAACTTGTGCCGGTTTTTTGGCAATACGTTTTTGATTCTCCTTAATAAAATCAAATTTGGTTTCAGCAGTACCCGGTAAAGTTCTGCTCAACGAGGACTTTTCAATCTTCTCGAGGGCTACTTGTTTAACCGGAGTCAAGCGATTCATCGGTTCAAATGTTTGGGCAAAGCCAACATTTACACACAAGGCCGTAGCGGCCAACACAAAAGTAAATTTTTTCATACCACTTTTTTTAAGTTACTACTTTGGGTTCAAAAAATATGTACACAAATGTAATAATATTTTGATAAATAAAGTCATTTTTCTAATAAAAATCTACTAAAAATTTCATTTTGAAAACAAATACCATCCCTCTGTTTCATTTCAAAAGTAGAACAAAAATCTATAACATGCTGTTTAACAGAAAAATACAAATCGATTGTGTTGATTGACAACAGGCCACAAAAAACGGAGCGTACCGACAATACAATCTATCGGGACCACAACAGATGACTGCCACACTCGTAGAAAAAGAGAGGGAATGTCGCCGAAGGAAGAGCTTGCGAGGGGTTTAAAAAAGGAAAGGTTGTCTCACGACAACCAATCTTCATTAACCTTAAATCTAATACTATGAAAAACACATTGCAAATGTATGAATTTTCTGAGTCGACGACAAGAAAATCAACTCAAAAACGAGAGTATACAACTTTATTTATTATTTAAATACAATATTTTAGCAAAATAGAATCAAAAACAACCAACTCTAACCTATTTTTGCAGCATTGAAAAAAGTAAGAGCTCGACGAATCATTATCGCCAAGAAATCGCTATCTTCGTGCACCCAAACGAAAAGAGATGATAGACCAGGCAACCATCGATAAAATTATGGCCGCGACCGACATCGTCGATGTCGTATCCGACTTCGTCAGCCTGCGCCGGCGTGGAGCCAACTATTGGGGGTTGTGCCCGTTTCACGACGACCGGTCGCCCTCATTCAGCGTATCGCCGTCGAAGGGGGTTTGCAAATGTTTCAGTTGCGGCAAGGGGGGCAGCGCCATACACTTCATCATGGAGCACGAGCAGCTCTCCTACTACGAAGCGCTGAAATACCTGGCCAAGAAATACAACATCGAGGTTCACGAGAAGGAGCTGACCGACGAAGAGCGTCAGAAACGGAGCGAACGCGAAAACATGTTTGTCATCAACACCTTCGCTCAAGAGTTCTTCAGCAAGTCGCTGCTCGAGACCGACGAAGGCCGTTCGGTGGGTCTGGCCTATTTCAAGGAGCGGGGCTTCAACGAAGACATCATCCGCAAGTTCGGGTTGGGATATTCTCCCGAAAAGCGCGACGCCCTGGCCGTGGAGGCCCAGAAACGGGGCTATAAGATCGACTATCTGCTCAAAACGGGGCTCTGCCGCGAAGGGCAGAACGGCCGCATCTACGACCTCTTCTCGGGCCGGGTCATGTTCCCGGTCTACAGCGTGTCGGGCAAAGTGGTCGCCTTTGGCGGGCGCATCCTGAAATCGGGGGTGAAGATAAGCAAATACTTCAACTCGCCCGAATCGGATATTTACCACAAGAGCGACGAGCTCTACGGCATCTACCAGGCCAAGCGGGCCATCGAGAAAGAGCGGCGCTGCTATCTGGTCGAGGGGTATACCGACGTGCTGTCGATGCACCAGTCGGGTATCGAAAATGTCGTAGCTTCGTCGGGTACGGCACTTACCCACGGACAGATACGACTCATTCACCGCTTCACCGACAACATCACGGTGCTCTACGACGGCGATGCTCCGGGCATCAAAGCCTCGTTGCGAGGTATCGACCTGCTGCTGCAGGAGGGGCTCAACATCAAAGTGGTGTTGCTGCCCGACGGCGAAGACCCCGACTCTTTCTCCAAGAGTCAGAGTGCCGAGTCATTCACCCGTTATATCAAGGAACACGAGACCGATTTCATTCGGTTCAAGACCCAACTGCTGCTCGAAGATGCCGGCGAAGACCCTATCAAACGGGCTGACATCATCTCGAATATCGTCGAGAGCATCTCTCTCATTCCCGATGCCATTGTCCGCTCGGTCTACGTGCAAGAGTGCAGCCGCCTGTTGCAAATCGACGAACAGGTACTGCTGTCGGAGCTGAACAAACGCCGCCAGAAACGGGCCGAACAGCAGTTCTCGCGCGAGCGCTACAATCAGGAGAGGCAATCGGCCGCCACGACGAACGCCCCGAAATCGGGAAACACAACAACCGCCGCACCGGCCAACGGCAACGAAACTCCCCCACCCCCTTCGCTGGCCGATATGCCGGCACCGGCCGAAACACCCGAAGCCGTCCCCGTCACCGACCACACGCTGTCGCAACGGATGATACAGCAATCGCCCCTCGAAAAATACGAGCGGGAGATTATCCGCTATATCGTGCGCTATGGCTACCGCAACCTGTTCGAATTGCCCGACGGGTCGTGGCAAAAGGTGTGGGAATACATCGTCGAAGAGCTCTCGATCGATAGTATCGAACTGTGCAATCCGCTGTACAAGCATATCGTAGAACTAACAGCCGAGCAGCGGGAATACGAAGCTCAACAAGTAGCCGCCTTGCGAACCGAACTGCAGGTGAAGGAACAAAAACTGGTCGACGAAGCCATCGAACAGATACGCCTCGAAAGCGGCGATATTGCCGACAAACAACGGAAAGAGGCCGAAGCTCAAACACGTATCGCCCGCGAGATGGAAGAAGAGTTGCAAACCTTCGAGACCAATTTTCTCGAACGCTATTTCACGACCCATCCCGACTCCTCGATCAGCATGCTTGCCGTCGACCTGGTGAGCGAAAAATACCAGCTCAGCAAAGTACACACCAAATTCCAGAAGGTAGAACTGGAGGCCGATCGTCTGTGGGAGCTTATTCCACGGGCCATCTACGAGCTGAAAAACGCCATTCTCGAGCAGTCGATCAAGCAGATACAGGAGCAAATCAAAGAGGCCTCGCGCAACAAGGACGAGCAACGGATAATCGAGCTCATCGAGCAGAACGTCGAGCTCAACCGGGTGAGAACAGCGTTGGCCAAGCAGATAGGCGACCGTATCGTATCGCCGAGATAAAAAAGATATTCAATATTTATTTATCGAAAAACAATAAAATTTTATCATTTTACTTGTTTAATTCAAAAAATATACGTTCCTTTGTCTCATCAATCATATACCTATTGTCAAAACACTATGTACTATCTCGAAGCCAATCACATTGTCAAACAATATGCTTCACACCGAGCACTCGACGATGTCACCGTGCGCGTACCCCGCAACGGCATCTATGGCCTGCTGGGGCCCAACGGAGCCGGTAAAACGACCCTGATTCGTATCATCAACCAGATTACCGCCCCCGACGAAGGCGAAGTTCTCATCGACGGCCGCCCGCTACACCCCTCGGATGTCGAGCACATAGGCTATCTGCCCGAAGAGCGAGGCCTCTATAAAAAGATGAAGGTGGGCGAACAGATTCTCTACCTGGCCCAATTGAAAGGCATGTCGCGACAAGCTGCCAAAGAGAGCATGAACTATTGGCTGGGCAAATTCGACATCCGCGGTTGGGAAAAGAAGAAAATAGAAGAGCTCTCCAAAGGCATGCAACAAAAGATACAGTTCATCACCACGGTGATGCACAACCCGCAACTGCTCATCTTCGACGAGCCCTTCAGCGGATTCGACCCCGTGAATGCCAATCTGCTCAAACGCGAGATTCTCGAAATGCGCGACAAGGGTGCCACCATCATCTTCTCGACTCACAACATGGGTTCGGTCGAGGAGTTGTGCGACGAGATTACCCTCATCAACCGCTCGCACGCCGTGCTGCAAGGCAAGGTCAACGACATCCGCGAACAGCACAAGAAGCATCTCTTTCAGGTCGAAGTACAACAGGGCGAGTTGCAAAGCAACGACCTCTACGAAATTACCGAGGCACGGACCATCGCCCGCGGCCACGCCTATACCCTGCGCAAGCGCGACCCGCACATGAGCAACAACGAGCTCATCGGGCTGCTCACGCAACAATGCCAGATAGCCGGATTTGAAGAGATACTGCCCACGATGAACGAAATCTTTATCGATACCGTTGGCGAGTCGGCTCTGGAAGAAAAACAAAACGCTTAGCTAAACACACTGCATCATGAGTAAAATATCGCTTATCATAGAACGCGAGTACCTCACCCGAGTTCAAAAGAAATCGTTCATCCTGATGACGATTCTCTCCCCCATCATCATGGTGGCCCTCGTCTTTGCACCCATCTGGCTCTCCAAGCTCTCGAGCGACGAGACCCGCCTCATCGCTATCATCGACCAGACCGGCCTGTACAAGGATATTTATCACGATACCGACGAGTATCACTACACGTATACCCAAGGGACCTTATCGCCCGACCAGATGCGGGTCGACGGCGACGAAAGCACCATGCCCTATGCCTATGTCATCATCAAGGACAACCTGCTCGACAATCCTCAGGGCATGACCATCTATTCGCAGAAACAGATTACCTCCAGTTGCGAGCTGAACATCATCTCGCAGATGGAAGATTACCTCAAGGACGAGAAACTGCTCTCGTACAATATCCCCGACATCAAGCGCATCATCGACGAGTCGGACATCAATCTCCAGGTCGACACCATCCGGCTCGAAGAGGATGGGGCCGAGACCCAGACCTCGACCGAGTTCGTGACGATTATCGGCATGGCCATGACCCTTATCATCTACATGTTCCTCATGCTCTATGGCGGACAGGTGATGTCGAGCGTCATGCAGGAGAAGACCAACCGTATCGTCGAGGTGATGGTGTCGTCGGTCAAACCGTTTGAACTGATGATCGGCAAAATTGTCAGCATCGGGCTGGTAGGACTCACCCAGTTGGGCATCTGGATTATCTTCCTGGTGGGGATATTCCTCTCGGCCGGGGCCTACTTCTCGTTCAACGGAGGTGTTGATCCCGCCCAAATGAGCGACATGGCCGCCATGACCACTACGATGAACGGTGTCGACGCCACTCAACTGGCCGGCGACATGGGCGCCATGGCCGAAGTACAGCAAATGCTGGGGAGCATCAACATCACCCAGTTGCTCGTCAGCTTCGTGTTCTTCTTCATCGGCGGGTATATCCTCTATGCCTCGCTCTTCGCCGCCATCGGGTCGGCCGTCGACAACGAGTCGGACACGCAACAATTCATGGTACCCATCACCTTCATCATCATCTTTGCCCTCTATGCCGGCATCTTCAGTGCCGAGAATCCCGACGGACCGCTGGCCATGTGGTGCTCGATGATACCCTTTACCTCGCCCATCGTCATGATGGTGCGTATCCCCTTCGGGGTATCGACCTGGGAGCTGGCCCTCTCGATGGTTATCCTCTACGGCTCGGCTATCGGGCTGGCCTGGGTAGCCGGCCGCATCTACCGTGTGGGCATACTCATGTACGGCAAGAAACCCAGCTATAAAGAGATGATTAAATGGATACGTTATAAAGCCTGAGCAGTATGAAAACGGTACGAAATTTCATAACTCTGCTATGCGCCGGTCTGCTGATGCTCTCCTCTTGCGCCGGTAGTAAATATGTAGTGGAGAAGAATCCCACAAAGCACAACCCCGTCGATGAAATCGAGTGGTTGAAGGAGCGGAAGAAAACTCTTTCGCAGACCGAATGCCGCATCACCCTCTACGAGAAAGAGGGAGCGCTCTACTACGTCGTCTATATGCCTACTCCCGGAGCCTTCGACAAAAATACCACTACGGTCTACAACAGTGAGGGCAAGATGTGCCTCAAATACGGAGGCCTCATGCCCCCGGCCCGTCGGGAAGCGGTCCGGCAGTTTTTCGAAGGTGCCGTCGACAAAGGGGTTATCTGGGAATGCCGCCTGCGCGAACCGGCGACTGCGACCAATCCCAAACCCTGACAAATACGACTTTTACAGATTACACACAATAACAAGCGTGGCAGAGGCCCGAGAGGGTCGCTGCCACTTTCCTTTTTTAAATGTCCTTATAACTCCGGCAAAGACTACCGCAGCTCAAAATCGTCGGCATCCTTCCATACGGGGAACTTCTCCCGGAACCGACGCACCTTCGACAAGTCGAGTTCGACCTCGAGCACCTGCTCGGCAAAGGGTTCGGCCTCGGCCAGAATCTCGCCCTTCACCCCTACGGCCATCGTATCGCCCCGATAGACCATTGCGGTAGCATCGTTGCCGGTACGGTTCACCCCGCACACATAGGCGGCATTCTCGATAGCACGAGCCACCAGCAGACTGCGCCAGGCATAGGCCCGCGACTGCGGCCAGTTGGCCACCACCAGCATCAGGTCGTACTCGTTGTTCACATTGCGGCACCACACCGGGAAACGCAAATCGTAGCACACCTGCAAGGCGATATTCCACCCCCGATAATTCACCACGAGCTTGTGGTCGCCAGCTGCAAAATGACGCCCCTCCTCGCCCATGCGGAAGAGGTGACGCTTGTCGTAGTAGTGCGGAGTACCGTCGGGAGTAACCAAAAATCCGCGGTTGTAGCACACTTCACCCTCCCGGGCCATGAAGCTGCCTGCCACAGCCAGATTGTACTGCCGAGCCCACGAAATCAAAGCCTCGACCGTCGGACCCGAAACCGGCTCGGCCAACTCTTCGGCCCGCATAGAGAAGCCCGTGGTAAACATCTCGGGGAGCACCACCAGGTCGCAGCGCCCTGCGAGCCGCTCCAGCATCGCAGCACAACGCGCCCGATTCTGTACCTTATCCTCCCACACAATATCGGTCTGCACCAAGGCGACCCTCAACAATTCGTCCATCTCAATCGTGTTTATACAAAAAAGTCGAGCAGACCCAACCAGCCCGCTCGGCTCATACAAAATTTACTTACAATCCGGTTATGAAATTCTCGGGCTTACGAGCATGGAAATCCTTGTAATACGACTTGATGGCCCGCATATCGGCCTCAACATCGCCCGTAGGGGTAAAGGTGCGCTCGATACCCACCCGCTTCTCCTTGTAGTCGATATAGGCCAGCACGATAGGAACACCCGCCCCCTGAGCAATGTAGTAAAAGCCCTTCTTCCAATCGGCATTAGGCTTGCGGGTAGCCTCGGGGGTAATGGCAATCGCAAAGCGTTCGCGCTCGTTGAATATCGCCACCAGTTGCGACACCATATCGGTACGTCTGTCGCGCGACACTGGCACCCCGCCCATCGAACGGAACAGGGCACCGAGCGGCGGGAAAAACCACTCTTTCTTCATCATGAATCCGGCAAAGCGTCCTACCGACAGATAGGCCAGCTTGCCGATGATGAAATCCCAGTTGCTCGTGTGAGGCGCCACGCAGATGACACACTTGGGATAATCGGGCAGCGTGACCACTACCCGCCACCCCAGTGCCTTCAGCACGAAGGAACTCAGGATCCGCTTCATCTTACCCATTAGCCGTTAAGGGCAGCCAAATCTTCGAATACACCGTCGATAGCTTTGTCGAAGTCGGCACGCAGTTTTTTGTAATAGACTTTCACCTTCTTGGGATCCTTGTCGCCGTTGGCACTTACACGGCACAGAAAATCATCTTGAATATTGGCGATTTTACCCATCAGCTCATCGAGCTTGTCGGCATCGACACCGGGCACATAATATTTATTGAACAGACACTCGGCCAGCAATTCACCGGCGATGTAGTTAATCTCTTTTTTCAATGTTCTTTTGTTAGCCATAGCTTTTCTATTTTTTTAGGTTTGGTCAAAGATACTAAAAGGAGTGCGGAAAGGCAAACGAAAGGCGCAGTTTTTTCAGGTAAATTGAATTTCGAAGATTACGAAAACCTTTCTTTCCTCCTTTTATAAGACATCATCAACGAATGATATGGAATAACGCATACCCTCGATAAATACAATAGACATAGAATTGAGAATCGGGCTCTTGTTTTTTATATCCTTTATAGAACAGATACAACTTTTGCAATACAAAAGATTTCCTTTCCCGATCAGAGAGCACAACCGATTTTTACTCCACGGGTCATCGTTTTATCGTGATAAGAATTTGCAAAAAATTTTTTTTATCGCTGTGTTACAAAATATTTTCTCTAAATTTGCACTCTCCATTTCCCAAGAAACAACCGGGAATGATTTTTACAGTAATGGAAAAACAACTCGTACCTGATTATATTTTTGAAGTTAGCTGGGAGGTTTGCAACAAGGTAGGCGGTATCTATACGGTACTTTCGACCAAAGCAAAGACTCTGCAAAAACAATATAAGGATAAAGTCATCTTTATAGGCCCCGATGTTTGGGGCGATAAACCCTCACCCTATTTCACACGCTCGAAAACACTATTGAAAGAGTGGCAACGCGAGGCATGTCTGCCGCAGAACATGAAGGTAAAGGTGGGCCGCTGGAATGTACCGGGTCGCCCTATCGTGATTCTGGTAGACTTCAAACCGCTCTATGCCTACAAAAACGACCTCTACGGCGAAATGTGGAACCGCTATGGCGTAAACTCGCTGCCGGCCTATGGCGACTACGACGAGTCGTGTGCCTTTGCCTACGCTTCGGCGCTGGTTATCGAGAGCTACTACAAATTTATCCATGGCGAGAAATACAACGTAGTAGCCCACTTCGACGAGTGGATGACCGGCATGGGGTTGTTGCATATCAAATACACCTTGCCGCAGGTGGCTACCCTCTTTACCACACATGCCACCTCGATAGGTCGCTCGATTGCCGGTAACGGGAAGCCGCTGTACGATTATCTGGCCGGCTACAACGGCGACCAAATGGCCGAACAGTTGAACATCGTATCGAAGCACTCGCTGGAGAAAACGGCGGCCATCGAAGCCGACTGCTTCACGACAGTGAGCGAAATCACGGCCAAGGAGTGTACCCAACTGCTGGACCGCAAACCCGACATCGTAACCCCTAACGGATTCGAACGGAATTTCGTTCCCTCGGAAGAGGTTTACAAGGAGCGTCGCAAAGTGGCCCGCCAACGGCTCTTCGACATCACCGAAGCGCTCACGGGCGAACGTCCCGACAAAAACGCATACCTGATTGCCACCTCGGGACGCTATGAATACAAGAACAAGGGTATCGACCTCTTTGTCGATGCGGTTGAACGCATAGCCAAGAGTCCCGACCTGGAGCGCGAAATCGTAGCCTTCGTACTGGTGCCGGCCTGGATTGATGTTCCCCGGGCCGACCTGCAAGACCGGTTGAAAAGACAGGCTCACGAGACTACCCCCCTGCCCGAACCCTTTATCACCCACACCCTGCACAACTACGACCAGGACAGTGTGGTGAACCAGATACACTATCTGCATCTCGACAATCAGGCCGGCAGCCGGCTGAAGATTGTCTTCATCCCGTCGTACCTGACTGGCGACGACGGCATTGTAAATCTGTCGTACTACGACCTGCTTATCGGCCTCGACGCCACGGCATTCCCCTCGTACTACGAACCGTGGGGCTACACCCCGCTCGAGAGTATCGCCTTCGGGGTGCCCACCATTACGACCGACCTTTCGGGATTCGGCCAATGGATCAACAGCCGCCAGGAACAGGGATTGAAGAAATCGGGTGTGAAGGTACTGCACAGGAGCGACTTCAACTTCGTGGAGGTTTCGGAAGAACTGGCCGATACTATCCTTGCCCTGAGCCATTGCGGAAAAGTGCAACGCGAAAAAATATCGCAGGCAGCCACGGCCGTTTCGCTCGAAGCCGAATGGAAAAACTTTATTACCTACTACACGAAGGCATTTCACATAGCGCTGAAAAAGTCGGCTCTGCGAAAGCCCTCGGATAACTCGGATAACTCGGATAATTTAATGTAGAAAAGACTTAATAATAAATTCAATATTCTATTATGAAAGTACAAGTAAGCAACACAAACACTCCTAACTGGCGTGATATTACTGTTAAATCGCAAGTTCCGGCAGAATTGAGCTGCCTGGCAGTCTTAGCAAAAAATCTATGGTGGTCATGGAATAGTGAGGCCAAAAACTTGTTTAAATCGATAGATAAGGATTTGTGGAAAGCGGTTCACGAGAACCCCGTTCTATTCTTGCAACGCATCGGGTACGAAAGACTCGAAGAAATCACTAAGGACAAACAGCTCATGCACGACATCAAAGAGGTGTATGATCATTTCGAAAAATATCTTCAGGTAGAGAAGCGGAAGGATGTACCGTCGATTTCCTACTTCAGCATGGAATATGGCTTGAGCCACGTGCTGAAAATCTATTCGGGAGGTCTCGGTATTCTGGCCGGCGACTATCTGAAAGAGGCCAGCGACAGCAACGTCGATATGACGGCCGTTGGCTTCCTCTACCGTTATGGCTACTTCACGCAGACCCTCTCGATGGACGGTCAGCAGATTGCCAACTACGAGGCCCAGAACTTCAACCAGCTCCCCATCGAGCAGATGACCGAAAAAGACGGCCGTCCTATGGTACTCGAGGTTCCCTACCCCGGCCGCATTGTCTATGCCCACATCTGGCGCGTGAATGTAGGCCGCATCAAACTCTATCTGCTCGACACCGACCTCGACTCGAACAGCGAATGGGACCGCTCCATCACCTACCAGCTCTACGGCGGTGACTGGGAAAACCGTATGAAACAGGAGTATCTGCTGGGTATCGGCGGTATCTTGATGCTGAACAAGCTGGGTATCAAGACCGATCTCTACCACTGCAACGAGGGCCATGCTGCCCTGCTGAATGTACAACGGTTGGTAGACTATGTACAAAACGAACATCTGAAATTCGGCGAAGCCCTCGAGGTAGTGCGTGCTTCGTCGCTCTATACGGTACACACGCCTGTACCTGCCGGTCACGACTACTTCGACGAGTCGCTCTTCGGCAAGTACATGGGTGAGTTCCCCGCCAAACTGGGCATCGAATGGAAAGACCTGATGAACATGGGTCGCGAAAACCCCGACACCAACGAGAAGTTCTCGATGAGTGTATTTGCCTGCAACACCTGCCAGGAGGTGAACGGTGTAAGCTGGCTCCACGGCAAGGTATCGCAAAAGATGTTCCAACCCATCTGGAAAGGATACAGCCCCGACGAACTGCACGTAGGCTACGTAACCAACGGTGTACACATGCCTACCTGGGCCGCTTCGGAGTGGAAAGAGTTCTATGTAAAGACCTTCGGTCCCGACTTCATGGATCACCAGTCCGACCCCAAGATGTGGGAGAAGATTTACGACGTAGACGACGAAATCATCTGGAATATCCGTCAGACGTTGAAAAACAAATTCGTGAAATTCGTGAAAGACGACTTCCGCGAAACCTGGCTGAAAAACCAGGGCGACCCCTCACGCATCGTTTCGGTTCTCGAGAAAATCAACCCCAACGCCCTGCTCATCGGCTTCGCCCGTCGTTTTGCCACCTATAAACGTGCACACCTGCTCTTTACCGACCTCGACCGTCTCTCCAAGATTGTCAACAACCCCAACTACCCGGTACAGTTCATCTTCTCGGGTAAGGCTCACCCCGCCGACGGTGCCGGCCAGGGTCTGATTAAACGGATTGTCGAAATCTCGCGCATGCCTGAGTTCCTGGGCAAGATCATCTTCCTCGAGAACTACGACATGAAGGTTGCCAAACGGCTTATCTCGGGTGTGGATATTTGGTTGAACACGCCTACCCGTCCGCTCGAGGCATCGGGTACGTCGGGCGAAAAAGCCGAAATGAACGGCGTGCTCAACTTCTCGGTACTCGATGGCTGGTGGTACGAAGGTTACAAAGAGGGTGCCGGCTGGGCGCTGACCGCCAAACGCACTTTCCAGGACCAAGGACAGCAGGACAAACTCGATGCCGCTACCATCTACTCGATGCTCGAGAACCAAATCGTTCCTCTTTACTTCGCCAAGAACAGCAAAGGCTACTCTCCCGAGTGGATTCAATACATCAAGAACTCGATTGCCAAGATTGCTCCCCACTTCACCATGGAGCGCATGTTGCACGACTACATCGACCGCTTCTACCTGAAAGAGGGCAAGCGTACTCACCTGCTCAAGGCCGACAACTATGCCAAAGCCAAAGAGATTGCCGCCTGGAAAGAGGAGTTCGTATCGAAATGGAACGACATCGAAATCTGCTCGGTATCGATTCCCGACGGTCTGCTCTACAACCCCCACGTAGGCGAAGAGTATGAGATGACAGTCGTTCTCGACAACAAGGGCTTGGGCAACTGCCTGGGTGTAGAACTCGTCATCGCCAATGCCGAAGAGGGCAATACCGAACCGTACAAGACTCTCGAAATGAAACCGGTACAGACCGATGGCACCAAGGTGACTTACAAGTTGCGCTACCTGCTCAACGACTCGGGTGT
This sequence comes from uncultured Barnesiella sp., assembly GCF_946496565.1. Taxonomy (NCBI): domain Bacteria; kingdom Pseudomonadati; phylum Bacteroidota; class Bacteroidia; order Bacteroidales; family Barnesiellaceae; genus Barnesiella; species uncultured Barnesiella sp. Next base: position 80,696 of record NZ_CAMMHD010000002.1, on the reverse strand, counting down.
ATTCCGCTACTCGTTCCGCATGTTCCCCCAGAACCCCGACCTGCCCCATCGTCAAGATTTGGCATACGTCCGCTGGTTCTAATCGGAGTCGTCGTGGAGAGAGGAACCACACTCTGCTTCGCATGAGGGCGGCTCCCGACCAACATTCTCCCGACCCTATACCATCTATCGCCAGATTCCCGCACGGGAGTCTGGCGATCTGTTTTTGTTAAAGCTCGTTAAGTTTTTCGTCTCGACAAACATTATTTCCACACATGCGTTTTATCCCCAAACTACTACTCTGTATATCAAGATGACCCGGCGTCGAGACGACAGGCAATGCCCCGTCCCTGCACCGAGTCATCTTTTCCCTCTTACCGTTAAAATAAATCGTGCGAATTTCGTATCTTTGCACAAAGCAAATATCGCAAAGCAAACATAAACCTCATGAGCGAACAAAATTCACTACTGGAAAAATTAGAGGGATTGCTTATCCGATTTCAAGAAATAGGGACTCTCATCACCGACCCTGCCGTCATAGGCGATATGAAACGGTATGTAAAACTCACCAAAGAATACCGGGAACTCGAAAAAATATCGGAAGCAGCCAAACGCTATAAACAACTGCTGAACGGAATAAACGAATCGAGACAGATACTCGACAGCGAAAACGACCCCGAAATGCGCGAGATGGCCAAGGACGAGCTCGAATCGTGCACGGCCCAACTGCCGCAACTCGAGGAGGAGATAAAGCTGCTGCTCGTACCGGCCGACCCCGAAGACAGCAAAAACGCCATCGTCGAGATACGTGGCGGAACGGGCGGCGACGAGGCTGCCATCTTTGCCGGCGACCTCTTCCGCATGTATACCAAGTATTGCGAGACCAAGGGGTGGAAGACCGAGGTAAGCAGTTACAGCGAAGGTGCCTCGGGCGGTTTCAAAGAAATTATCTTCACCGTGACAGGCGACAACGTGTACGGCACCCTCAAGTATGAGTCGGGCGTACACCGCGTGCAACGTGTACCGGCCACCGAAACCCAGGGGCGCGTACACACCTCGGCCGCCACGGTAGCCGTGCTGCCCGAAGCCGAAGAGTTCGACGTAGAAATCAACGAGGGCGAAATCAAGTGGGATACCTTCCGCTCGAGCGGTGCCGGCGGCCAGAACGTGAACAAGGTAGAATCGGGTGTGCGGCTGCGCTACAACTGGAAGAACCCCATTACCGGCGTGACGGAAGAGATACTCATCGAGTGTACCGAAACGCGCGACCAGCCCAAGAACAAGGAACGGGCCCTCTCGCGGTTGCGCTCGTTCATCTACGACAAGGAGCACCAGAAATATATCGACGACATCGCCAGCCGGCGCAAGACCATGGTATCGACGGGCGACCGGTCGGCCAAGATTCGCACCTACAACTACCCGCAGGGACGCATCACCGACCACCGCATCAACTACACCATCTACAATCTGGCAGCCTTCATGGACGGCGACATACAGGACTGCATCGACCACCTCATCGTGGCCGAAAACGCCGAGCGACTCAAAGAGAGTGAATTATAATCTGCATATAATCATGAACAAGAAACAGCTATTCGAGAATATCAAGCGGAAAAAATCTTTCCTCTGTGTGGGACTGGATACCGACATCCAGAAGATTCCCGAACACCTGAAGTCAGACGAAGACCCCATCTTCGCCTTCAACAAGGCGATTATCGACGCCACGGCCGACCTCTGCGTAGCCTACAAACCCAACCTGGCTTTCTACGAGAGCCTGGGCGTGATGGGTTGGACGGCCTTCGAGAAAACCGTCAGCTACCTGCGCGAGAACTACCCCGACCAGTTTATCATTGCCGACGCCAAGCGAGGCGACATCGGCAACACCTCGGAACTCTATGCTCGCAGCTTCTTCTGCCACCTCGACCTCGACGCCGTGACCGTGGCCCCCTACATGGGCGAAGACAGCGTGAAGCCCTTCCTCGGCTACCCCGACAAGTGGGTCATCCTGCTCGGCCTCACCTCGAACAAAGGGTCGCACGACTTCCAGCTGACGACCGATGCCAACGGCGAACGCCTGTTCGAGAAGGTGCTGCGCACGGCCCAAACCTGGGCGACCGACGAGCAACTGATGTTTGTCGTGGGTGCCACACAAGGCCAACTGTTTGAGGATGTGCGCCGCATTGCCCCCAACAACTTTCTGCTGGTGCCCGGCGTAGGCGCCCAGGGCGGCAGTCTCGAAGAGGTTGCCAAGTACGGAATGAACAGCGAGTGCGGCCTGCTTGTTAACTCATCGCGCAAAATCATCTACGCGGCCAACGACGAAACCTTCGCCCAAGCTGCCCGCGAAGAGGCCCTGAAGGTACAATACGAGATGGAACATCTGTTGCACAGCAAGGGATTACTCTGATTTTTAAAGAAAATAGCATTTAATAGTAAAAAGATAATCGATTTTTACCTAAATTTGCCAAACGGAAACGAGTTACATACTAAATATTAAACGATATGCAAACTATTGACAATTACAATTTTGCCGGTAAAAAGGCATTTGTACGCGTAGATTTTAATGTTCCCCTCGACGAGAACTTTAACATCACCGACGACACTCGTATGGTAAAGGCTTTGCCTACGTTGAAAAAGATTCTGGCCGATGGTGGCAGCCTCATTATCGGTTCGCACCTGGGCCGTCCCAAAAAAGGTCCCGAAGATAAATTCTCTCTGCGTCACATCGTAGCTCACCTGAGCGAACTGCTGGGCACCGAGGTTAAATTTGTCGACGACTGCGTAGGCGACAAGGTAAAAGCTGCTGCCGCTGCCTTGAAACCGGGCGAAGTGCTGCTGCTCGAGAACCTCCGCTTCCACGCCGAAGAAGAGGGCAAACCCAGAGGCTTGGCCGAAGATGCCAGCGACGAAGAAAAAGCTGCTGCCAAGAAAGCTATCAAAGCCAGCCAGAAAGAGTTTACCAAAGACCTCGCCAGCCTGGCCGACGTTTATGTAAACGACGCCTTCGGTACGGCTCACCGTGCTCACGCCTCCACGGCTCTGATGGCCGAATACTTCACCCCCGAAAACAAAATGTTCGGTTATCTGATGGGTAAAGAAGTTGCTGCCGTAAACAAAGTGATGAAAGAGATGGTTCGCCCCTTCACCGCCATCATGGGTGGTTCGAAAGTTTCGTCGAAGATCGAAATCATCGAAAACCTGTTGACCAAAGTCGACAACCTCATCATCGCCGGTGGTATGACCTACACCTTCACCAAAGCTCTGGGTGGCAAAATCGGTAACTCTATCTGCGAGGACGACAAACTCGACCTGGCTCTCGAACTGATTGAAAAAGCCAAAGCCAACCACGTGAACCTCGTGCTGGCCGTCGATGCCAAAATCGCCGACGACTTCTCGAACGACGCTCACACCGACTTCTGCGACGTAGACAAAATTCCCGACGGTTGGGAAGGTATGGACATCGGTCCCAAATCGGAAGCTCTGTTTGCCGACGTAATCAAGAAATCGAAAACCATCCTCTGGAACGGTCCGACGGGCGTATTCGAATTTGAGAACTTCACCTCGGGTTCGCGCGCTGTTGCCGACGCTATCGTAGAGGCTACGAAGAACGGTGCCTTCTCGCTCGTTGGTGGTGGTGACTCGGTTGCTTGTATCAACAAGTTCGGTCTGGCCGACCAGGTTTCTTACGTTTCGACCGGTGGTGGTGCCCTGCTCGAAGCTATCGAAGGTAAAGTATTGCCCGGTATCGCCGCTATTCAAGGCTAATACCCTGCTTTATAAACTATACAGAAGCATCTGGAGAAGATTTTCTCCAGATGCTTTTTTTATGGGGTTATCCCATGCAAGCATAAGCATCAAACCCAATCTCACCCCAGCTCTGTACTCGAAGACAAAAGAGGAGAATCGGATACGGAATGCTATGTTTTCAGCAATTATCCTACATTTTTTTCACGAAAACGATGGAAATCCTATAAATTTTCCATACCTTTAGCCACCGAGATATTATCATAGGGACTTATTCATTGTATCCGAGACTCAATCTGTTTATCGTCATACCCCCTCATTACGCATACCATGAACAAAATCGAACTGAAGAAAGAAGCATTAACATCGTTGAGCGCCAGCGGCACCCTGTATCAGGAGGGGCGCTATCACGAAGCCCTCGATATGGCCGAACGGGCTTGGAACTGCTACTTCGAATTGCAGAAGTTGCGCGATCTCAACGAAGACTATACCGACCTCATCTATACTGCCCGTACCCAATACGAACGGTGTAAAGAGGCTATCGACCCATCGGACGACAGCACTCCCACCCCCAACCTCGAAGAGGAGTATGCGACAGTCCTGGAATGGCAAAGGGAGGGCGAAGCCGGCGACTATCAATCGGCCTTGAATGCGGCCGACTGGTTTGCCAATCCCGACCACTGGAGTTTCCTGCACGAGAGTGGCATGACCGGCAGCGAATACCTCACCCGCGCCTCGCAACTGTACCAGTCGGTAGTCGACGACGAAAAAATCTGGCCCGAATACCGCGCTCTGGCCGCCTATCGCATAGGCAGGATGTACATGCTACCCTTGTACGGGAATGTCGATATGAGCCATGCGCTGCAATATCTGCGATGGGCCGCCGAGCAGATGCTCGACCTGGAGCACCGCACCGAACGGCTCTTATTGGCCATACTCCAGTCGATGGTCAATGCCGCCACCTACATGGGCCATATTCCGCAAGCATGCCGCTATGCCGCCATAGCCCGCGAGAATGGTGCCGACATGGGCATATTCGATGCCGTGGCCCGCTACGGTTTCCGACACAAGGAGAAGATGGCCGGCGAACTGCTCGAGCAGATGATTGCCGACGGTACGTGGGAGGGATTGCTCATCAAGGGACAGAACCTGCTCAACGACTGGCTGGCCGATATGGACGACCCCGACAAGGATGCCCGGATGGCCGAGTATGCCGACTTGCTGTCGAAATATTACGACGAGCACTCCGATGCCGAAGAGAGCTACGAGATTCTCGGGTTGGTATTGATGAACTACTTCCTCAGGAACGGCATGAGCTTCTTCGACGACAACCTGGTAGACTACATGCAGAAGGGTCTCGACGCCGGCTCGCTGTGGTGCCGCTACTACATGGGATGGATTTGCGACATAGCCTCGGAAATCGTGAGCAAGGAGGGTGACCACGAACGCGCCGACAATTTCCACAAGACAGCCCTCTCGCAATATTGCCTAGCGGCCAACCGAGGGCACCGACTATCGATTATCGCCTATCTGAACATGCTCAAGGACGACCAGGCCGACCCCGAACTCATCGCCAGCTACGAGGCCGTTGCCCGTCAATACGATTGTGAAATATAATTTGCTAACTCCCTAACTACACTCAACCATGGCTCAAGAAATAGACGGCAAAATTTACCAGGTTGCCGATTTGGAAGAGATACGACGCCAACAACTCGACGTGTTGCAGAAAGATGCCGGCAATGCCGATGCCATCGTCGAACTGGTTTGTGCCGATGCACTGTTGTGCGAAGAATACATCATGGATTTCGGCCCCTCTTGGAAAAACGCCGCTTTGTGCCGGGAGATTGCCAAATACATCCCGGCAATTATCGAGGACGAAGAGAAGCGGGTAATGGCCGGGAACGTATGCCACCGGGCCCGAATGGCCCTATATGACCACCCGCGCCTCAGCCTGCGGCTGATGGAACTCGAGCGCGAGGCCATCGAAGGAGTCGGTGACGACCGGGCCGAAGACTTGGAGATGGGCATCGACCCACTCAATGCCGAAATCACACGCTACGCGCTCAACATCATGGCGGCCGACCAGAAACGCTTCGACGATATTGAGGAGGACGGCCACCTGCGCAAAGACCCCATAGAATGGACGGCCGAATATGAAGAGGTCATTGCGGAAGCCGACGAGAAAGCTCACGCCCTGCTGGCCGACGAACCTCGCGGCATGGGATTCTGCTTTGTCTATTGGCCCACGCTTCAACGCATTCTCTTCCAAGACTACGGCATCCGCTGGCGCTCACCGGCCGAGATGAACCCCGGTGTCATATTCGATTGACCGGCAAACCGGATAGAAACAGGACTCTCTTCGTGGTAAGGGATAAAGCCGAGATTCCTTATCGACAACAACCGGGAACAGGCCACTCGGGAAACCAAGATTCAGGTATGAAATACCGTAAATCGTATACAACCCAAGCGGGAAATACCCTCTATTTTTGTACTCGAGAAAAGGGACTCGAACCCACCCTTCACTCATGGAGAGACAATGAATACGAAAAATTTTATCATTACCCTGTTTTTAATTCTGTTTGCAATGACTACGATTCAAGCACAAGAGAACGACAAGACGTTTGCACCGAGCGACCGGGTAACGGTCGAGCGTGTAGAGTTCAAGAACCGGTTCGGCATCACACTGGCCGCCGATATGTATATCCCCAAAAACGCCGAGGGCAAGATGCCGGCCATCGCCATATCGGGCCCCTTCGGTGCCGTGAAGGAGCAGGCCTCGGGTCTCTATGCCCAAACTCTGGCCGAACGCGGATTCATCACCCTGGCATTCGACCCCTCCTACACGGGCGAGAGTAGCGGCGAGCCCCGGTATGTGGCTTCGCCCGACATCAATACCGAGGACTTCAGCGCCGCAGTCGACTTCCTGTCGATACGCGACGACGTGGACCCCGAGCGCATCGGTATCCTGGGCATTTGCGGCTGGGGCGGCATGGCCCTCAACGCTGCAGCCATCGATACCCGCATCAAGGCTACGGTCACCTCGACCATGTACGACATGAGCCGGGTCAATGCCAACGGCTATTTCGACTCGATGGATGCCGACCAACGCTACGCCCTGCGCCAGAAACTCAACGCCCAGCGCACCGAAGATGCCCGCAACGGCTCATATGCCTTGGCCGGTGGCGTGGTAGACCCGCTGCCCGACGATGCTCCGCAGTTTGTCAAAGACTACTATGCCTATTACAAAACTCCGCGGGGATACCACAAACGCTCGCTCAACTCCAACGGCGGCTGGAATGTCACCTCGGCCCTCTCGTTCATCAACACGCCCCTGCTGACGTACAGCAACGAGATTCGCAGTGCCGTGCTCATGATTCACGGCGAGAAGGCCCACTCGCTCTACTTCAGCCAGGATGCCTTCAAGAAACTGACCGGAGACAACAAGGAACTGCTGATTATCCCGGGCGCCTCGCACGTCGACCTGTACGACCGCACCGACATCATTCCCTTCGACAAAATCGAAGCATTCTTCCGTCAATACTTAAAATAAGGAGACAGCCATGACTCTCGAAGAATTTCTGAAACATACGGCCGAACGCAAACCGCTTTGCGGCCCCGAGATCGGACAGTTTATGAACGAGATGAGCGACGAGGCCCGGCGCATTACCTGCCAGATGAACGGCTCGTACCACACCCCCGACGAGATACGCGAACTGCTTGCCCAACTTACCGGCCAACCCATACCGGCAACGGTTCGGGTATTCCCACCGCTCTATGCCGACTTCGGCAAGAACATACACCTGGGCGAAGAGGTCTTTATCAACGACTGTTGCCACTTCCAGGACCACGGCGGCATCACCCTCGGCGACGGCTGCCAAATCGGGCACGGCGTCGTGTTTGCCACACTCAACCATGGGCTCGCCCCCAAGGACCGCAAAACCACCTACCCCGCCCCTATCGTGTTGGGACGTAACGTGTGGGTAGGTGCCAACGCTACCATCCTGCAAGGGGTCACCATCGGCGACAATGCCGTAGTGGCAGCCGGTGCCGTTGTGACTAAAGACGTGGCAGCCAACACGGTTGTCGGCGGTGTTCCGGCCCGGTTAATCCATGTAATCGAAACCGAAGAGGAATCTAAAGCATAACGCGTATGAGACCGCTATTTTTGACATTGGCCCTGCTCTTTGCCGCAACCGCGTGCCCGGCCTTTACCGCGTGCGATCGCAACGACGACCCCACGACTACAATCAATACCCCGACGGGAGGCAGTAGCGACAGCAGCGACAATACCGGCAATACACCCGGTGATAACGAAGACAATGACGATAACAACGGCGACAGCCCCGAAACCACTCGAACCATGACACTGAAAATAGGAAACTCTACCTTCACGGCCACACTGGCCGATAACGCTACGGCCCAAGCCTTCGCCGCCATGCTGCCGATGAGCTTGTCGATGAGCGAACTGAACAACAACGAAAAGTATGTATACCTCGACCAGAGCCTGCCTGTTCAGGCCTCGTCGCCGGGTACCATACAGACGGGCGACATCATGCTCTACGGTTCGTCGTGCGTTGTGCTGTTCTACAAAACCTTCTCGACCTCATACAGCTACACCCGCATCGGACGGGTAGACAACCCGGACGGACTGGCATCTGCCGTAGGTTCGGGCTCGGTAACAGTACTGTTCGAACGCTAACCGAAGCCCCCGATACGCCACAAAAAAGATTGGCGGGAGAAGAGTTTCACACACTCGGTCTCCCGCCAATCTTTTTCTATTTTCATACCCACAACTACATCTGCTGTTGCAGGGTAGAGTTGTCGTTTCTCCGCTCGAGCAGTTGTCGCTTGTAATCTTTCAGCATGGCCACATCGGCTGTCTCGCCGTTCGCCCTCTTTTCAAAAAGCGAAATGGCCTTCTCTACCCACTCGATAGCAGCGTCGTAATGGTCGAACAGTTCGTTATAGACCGCCAGGTTGGCCGCAGCCATAGCCCTGTGAGTCGTGCTCTTCTGCTCCTCGTAGACATACTCCCACAGATACGAAGCCTCGGTGTATTTCTTCTGCTGCCAGAAGACATAGGCATCTTTCAAGGCCGGTTCGGTAGAGGTGTAGATATACCGCTCTACATTATCGACATGCGGGATGAAGAGATCGCGCACCCGCTTGGAAACACGGTGCATGGCCTCTTGAATGAAGCCGGCCGTCTGAGGCAGCGAACTGTGGGCATCGTCGGGCGTATAGCCAAACGATTGCCAGTAGACCGTATCGCTCACCATCTGGGTAGTAGGCTCGGCCTTATCGGGCCAGTAGACCCGCACCCCCAACGTCGTAGCCACCGAGAGGTCGGTCACGAACACGGTTTCGCCCATGGCATCCACCACCGTCTGGTCCACCATGTTCACGGCCATATCGGTGTGGTCTAGCGATACGACCGCCGTCTGGTCGGCTCCACCCCGTATCACGGCCAACTGTTCGGCCGACAACAACGGATAAAGGCTTTTGGGCAAGGTGATGGAGTCGTCGTAGAAAATCGTAATTTCGGGGAAGTAGTGCGCATCGGCCAAGTCGAGAGCTATGCACTCGGCCAACCGATAGGTGGTGCTGTCGTGGGGAACGACCAGCGTATACTCACGCCCCGACATATCGGTATATTTGTTCCCTACCTTTTCATTGGGCTCTGCCGAATTGTTCACGACCGTCACGCGCTGGATGGTCGGCGGGAAGGTAACTTTAGCCGGTCGCCACACATCGAACGAAAGGACCGATACCGATCGGCAACCCGTCAATAACAGGGAGACCGCAGCCATTAAAAACAAAAACTTTCTCATCATAAAATCTCCTTTCCACCACAGGTTTCTCTCTACAAATGTAATTCATAACCCCGTGTTCTCGGGGCGAATCAGATACATTTAAGCTATTTTAAATGATTGGCTCGCACCCGCCGCAGCAAGGCCCGCATGCCCGGCGAACGGTCCAGATCGTTCAAGACCACGAGTTGGGCTATCATATCGTCGGCCCACTCGACTTGCCGGGCCAACATTCCGAGAACAGCGAGCGTCCATACGAGCGTCGACACCTTTACACCGGGCTCTATGCTCCAGCTACACACCACCTCGGCCAGATGCTCGGCGGCTTTGCAGTCGGGGCGATACTCACCCCGCTCCAACAAATGGTGCATGAGGCTGCCGTATATGCGCCGTACCCCGGGATGAGCCACGCGGTCGAAATCGGATACGAACCGCCTCTTGTATGGAGCAAAAAGAGCCCGGTCCCACTCGTAAACCCACGCCACACATCGCGACGCCCGAAAGGCTTCGGCCCCCTGCCCCAACGCCATATCCATCACGGCATCGAGACTCGGGTCCCGTTGCAACAACTCGGCCACAGCCGCAGCCATCGACTCCTTTCGGCTCGGCTTTGCCACAATCGCATGCCAATCGTTCTGCTCCATAGAGGATTGTTTTCGATGAGTAAATATAGCGATTCATTTCCTTATCCCCAATACCGCTAACAAAAATTAGAAAAGAGGGTTACAATATAAAATTCGAAATAAAATATACATAAATCGAAAATAAAACAGAAATACATTGTTTCGAATTTTTATCTTTTTTATATTTGTAGCACTTTTCAAACAAATCTAACACATGAAACGCTCGGAATTCTTAAAACTTATGGGACTTACTGCCGTTGGTGCGGCCTTTGCGCCTTCGATTCTGGCCAACGGAAAATCGGACAACGTACAACATATCGATGCCCAGATAAAAGATTTGAAAGCCACGGTCGACCGGCCGGTGACCTTTCTCGTACTCGGTGCCGGCAACCGCGGAAACGTATACGCCGGCTATGCCAAACGCTACCCCGACTGCATGAAAATCGTGGGTGTAGCCGACATCAACCGGCTGCGGCTGGAGAACATGAGCGAAGACCACAACGTGCCTCAGGAGAACAGGTTCACCGATTGGAAAGAGGCCCTCGCCCGCCCCAAGATGGCCGATGCCATCGTGCTCAGCCTGCCCGACAACCTGCACTACGAGCCTTGCATGAAGGCTCTCGAAATGGGCTACCACATCCTGCTCGAAAAACCGATTGCCCCCACCGAAAAAGAGTGCACCGACATACGCGACCTGGCCCTGAAAAAGAAGGCCATCGTGGGGGTATGCCACGTGCTGCGCTATGCCCCTTACTTCATTGCCCTGAAACAGATTATCGACTCGGGCGAAATCGGGCAACTCATCAGCATACAGCACCTCGAGCCCATACAGTATGCCCACATGGCCCACTCGTTTGTGCGGGGCAACTGGCACAACTCGCGCGAGACGACCCCGATTATCCTGGCCAAGTCGTGCCACGATCTCGACATCATCCGGTGGCTGGTAGGCTCGCCCTGCAAGTCGATTGCCGCCTATGGCTCACTTACCTATTTCAAGCGCGAAAACATGCCCAAAGGGGCCGCCGAACGCTGTATCGACAACTGTCCTTACGAGAGTGAATGCCCCTACTCGGCTCTGGATATCTACATCAAGAAACGGCAACACATCTATGCCTTCGACCTGCCCAAGGAGCGCAGCCGGCAAGACGATGCCATCCGGCAGGTGCTGCGCACCACCAACTACGGACGCTGTGTATTCCAGATGGACAACGACCAGTGCGACCACTACGTGACCAGTATGGAGTTCCAGAACGGCGTCACGGCCAACTTCTCGATGGAGGCCTTCATGGCCAAGGGCGGACGGCGTACCCGAATCATGGCCACCCGGGGCGAAATCGAGGGCGACATGAGTGCCTTCACGGTGACCGATTTCCGCAGCGGGAAAAAGCGGGTATGGGATGCCAAGGTCGAAGAGGTCAAGACCTATGTGGGCCACGGTCACGGCGGCGGCGACCTGTGCCTGGTCCGCGACTTCATCAACGCCGTGGGCAACAACGACCCCGGCTACCTGTCGAGCCCCATCGAGGTTTCGGTCGAGAGCCATATCATGGGTTTCATGGCCGAAAAGAGCCGCCTGAGCAATCGCAAGGCAAGCATCTGAGTTCTCAATTCTACATAACCACAAAAAGAGAGAAGACCGAGGTCGTCGAATACAGACCCCGGTCTTCTTCATATAGAGACAATTCTTATCAGCGTACCATCACGCGGGTAGCCGCTGCACCGCAACGCACGATGTAAACCCCGGCTGCCGGTACCGGCACTACGGCCCGGCCGTTTACCTCGGTCGACGCAACCACCTGACCGGCCAGGTTGACAATCACCACCGGTTGAGCAGATTCGCACTCAATCACGACACCACCCTCGGCGGCATAGATGCGGTGGTTGACCTCAAGAATATCGCAGATACCCGAACTCAAGTCGACCTTCACCACATTGGAGTAAGCCCCCTCTTCGTTCTCGGCCGTCACGGCCTTTACCTTATACGAATAGAGATAGCCCGGCTCGAGAGCGGTAAGCGTGTAGGAGGTCTCGGTAATTCCCGTTATCTCCAGGGGCCACTCGGCTGCAACCGCCGCCAGTTTGGCCATGGCGTCGGGCTGAACCTCGCCGCTATACACCACGATATTGTCGATATAGGCCCTCTTCTTGCCGCTGTCGGCGGTCGACTCGAATACAATCTTACTGCTTTCGGTACCACCGGTAAAGGTCAACGTATAGGTATTCATGGGGTCGAGCGGCAGCATCTCGGTGGTTTGGGCATGAGCCTCGTCGCCCTCGAGATAGACTTTCATCACCGTCTTCTCCTTATCGTTGTCGTAACGCGAAGCCGCAAATTGAACCGTAAACGTCCCGCCGTTGGACGACAAGTCGATGGCCGGAGTACACAGAGCGCCACCGTTCGACGAGTTGCCCATCTTCATCATCCCCACCTCGGGATAGAGGTATTTGCCGCTCCAGCCCGAAGTCTGGAAATATTGGCCGTCTACGGTCTGGAAGGCATTGGTTCCACCCAGGTTGGCCGTACCTGCAACCGTACACTTGGCAAAATCTTCCGACAACAGAATCTCACCCCCGGCCGACGGCTGACGGCGATCGACATGGAGCGTATAACTGGCAGCCCCCTCGACTGGCGACCAGTTGGCCGTAAAGCCGGTAGCGGTTATGCCGGTAGCCTCGTTGGCCACGGGAGCATCGATGGCCGAGCCACCCATAAAATCGAAGGTAATCACCCCGTTTGCCTGGGTAATGTTGGTTACCGGCTTACCCAACGAAAGGCCGGTATTGGTTTTTGAAGCAGGCGCACTCTGGTCGGTAAACGAATTATTGTTGTTGTAGGGATAGAGGTCGCCCGTCTCGTCATAGAAGCTGCGATGGTTATCGGCCGGCATGATGGTCATGCGCTGGCGGGTAGGCTCGCAATTCACGATATTGTTGTCCCAGATCATCTGGTCGTAATCGACCTTCAGAATCATCAGACCCGAAGAGGCCATGTAGGTATCCCACCCCGTCTGCTGGCGGTTCTCGAGGGTGAAGTATTGATTCTTGTCGCTCGATACAATCTTGTAGGCCTTTTTGCTGTCGGCCAGATTTTCGAGCGAAACGGTAGCCGGCGAGGTCAGCTCTTCGATGGTGAGCCAGCCGCAAAATTCGCGTTCATACGCGGTGTAGCCTACGGGGACAGAACCGTCGCTATGGCCGTCGCCGTTCATGTCGGGACCGTTGTAGCAACCATAATCCATCAGGCTCCAGGTACTCATTCCATAGTTGGAACCGCTGGTATCGTAGAAGTCGGGCAAACCCAACGTGTGACTGTACTCGTGGCAGAACGAACCGATACCATCACGATAGGTCCCGGTATTGCCCTGCAACTCGGCCGAACAGGCGTATGCGTCGAGCAGTTTGCCATCGACCGAAACCTCTTTCCCGGCACCCTGGTAGATATACCAGGCGTGGGGCCAGATGGTGTCGTCGAGCGAACCGGCGTTATCGTTGGCCGACTCGCCATAACCGGCATAGATGACATAAACCAAGTCGACAAAACCGTCGTTGTCGCGGTCGTAGATGGAAAAATCGACCGTCGACTCTACCTTGCGACAAGCGTCGATAACCATATCTTCGGGGCGGCTGTCGTTACCCGTATACTTGTCGTTTCCTCCATAGTAGGCCATCGCCCTGTCGAGAGTAATGGGGCCCACCACGTCGAAGGTGGGACGGAACTGTCCGCCCGACTGTGCGATGAAATAATCGCGTGCACTGCCTATGGCCCCTTGATAGTTGTACCCCTCTTTGTTCATCATCTCCTTGAAATCTTCAAGGGTGTTCGTCGGGTCGAATTTCTTGTCGCTAAACTCGACCAGCAACACCAGCCCATGTACATCGTCGCCCGTAGTTGCCTGTGTAGTCCGGCGGGCAACCGAGCGCAGCTTCTGCTGCCGCTTCAACTGACGTTGGGCAACCATACCCTGCGACACCTTCCGGGCAGCCAACTGTTCGAGATAGACCTTATCCGAAGCCGTACGCAGATGGGCATCGCGGGCTATCACTTGCCCGGCCACCGCCGTACCGTCGGGAGCCAGTTCGGCATACCGATAAAAACCATCGGCACCCCGAACGACCGGAATACCATCGGCAGTCATTTGATAATGATAAAACTCATCACCGACCACACGAACGGTAACTACCGTCCCGTCGGGCTGGGTTACGGTCTCAGGAATAGACCTTGCCGGTAAGGCAAAAAGCGAAGATACGCCCAGAAAGGCACTCGCGCACAAGGTGATAAAGACTTTCTTCATATTATCAGGTTTAGAAAAGTGAGTAAATATACGAATAATATTTAAATAAAAAAGACAAGCGCTCCAACTATTGTGTCGAAGCGCCTGCCCTGATGTGTTTGTCGCGAGAGTTTACCACACCAGTTTCGCTACCCGAAAGCCGGTCTCAGTCTGTACACCAACCAGATAAACACCTCGAGAGAGTGTAGTCGGAAGCAACACCTCGCAGGTACCCGACGGCGAAACCGATGTCTCGAGCATAACCAGCCGACGCCCGTTCATATCCGACAAGGTGACACTGGCACTCCCCTCGTATGTCGCAAGGCCTTCTATCATGAGGCTCTCGGGCGAACTCTTGAACACCGTAAGACCCGGCTCCCGAACGGGCGCCACAATGCCGTCGGTGGCTTCGTGCGGATAATAGGCCTTGAAATCGCGGAACGAAATCTTCCGGTCGGTCCCCTTCTGCTGGGTCGAGAGATAAATCTTGAGATTATCGAGCGTCACGGGGAAATCGCTCACGCCCCGGTCGGACAACGGTACTACATAGACCGAGTCGCTGTCGGCCTCGGGAGTAAGGGTATGTATCCACGAGCCGGTCGGGCAGGTAAACTCGCACGATATGGAGCTGATAATCGAATCCCAGTTTTTAATCTGCATCGATACCGAATCGGGCAAGCCGAAGAAACGCATCGAGTGGTCAATCACGATATTGGGTGCCCGCCCCGTATTCAGGTCGAAGACGAGGGTATTGCCGTCGCTCCACCCGGCCGGTAGTATCGACGAATCGAAACGCATCTGGGCTACGGCCGAACTGGCGGTTACCGGCAGCGATGCAACGTCGGCAAAATCTTCGTGCACCATTTCGCCCGCCCCGATTTCGACCACCACGGGAAACTCGACGGTCGTACCTTCGTAGCTGCCTCGCAACATGGCCCGGCCGCTCTTCACGCCCTTGACAGCTCCTTCGACCACTTGGCAACAGTCGTCGCCGGTCACGCTCCACGTCAATATCTCGGGGTTCACCCGATAGGTCTCACCACTGGCTTCGGCCTCGAGTTCGATGGGATACTCCCGGATGTCGTCGATATAAAGACTGTCGATACAGAGGCGAGGCTCGCCGGTAGTGCCACTCATCGTTACCCGCATCTTGCAGGTCGAGTCGCCCCGGCGGGCCGTTATCGTACCCGACATGGCCACCGGCCCGGCACAGAACTCGCCACGGCTGTTGACATAGCCCAGCTCCTCGGGCTCGCACGAGAACTCGACCTCGCGGCAGTCGTCGTCGATGACGATACCGTAGCGGTTATGAGCCAGCAATCGCAGTGGTGTTACCCCCAGGGGGTGAGTCTTTATCGAGGGTTTAGAGAAGGAGAGGAACGAAAAGACAGGGTCGTCGGGAGCCAGCGAGATGCCCTGGAACGAGTCCATCACGGCACGCTCCTTGCCATCGGTGGGCGAATTGACCACCTGGTCGTATACCACCATCGTGGCCGATCCGCCACCGTCGAAGTTGACCACATTCCAAGCCCCCTGCTCTACCAGATAGTAGGCATCCTCGACCATCGAGCCCTTGTCGGCCGTGATGATGAAGAGCTTCTTGCCGTCTTTGGTGATTCCCACCAGCGTGCAGGGATAGTCCTGAAACTCACGCCCCGGAGTCACGAAGTCGTTATACTCCTTGTCGTGCAGCTCGCCGTTCAAGATGACGCTGGGCCAACCGTGGAAGGCCTGCAGCACCTGCTGGGCCGGCGGAACCGACAGTCCCGAATTGGGAAAGGTGGTATTGACAAAACGCTGGTCGATCTGCACCACATCGCCTACCTGCACCCGACTCTCGAACTGGGTAGCGGCATCGTTGCGCATGAAGAGAATATGGCTCTTCCCGTCGGGCTGTATGGGGGTGTGGCCTATCGAGACCACCCGGCAAGGGGTAGGCTCACCGTTGATAATCCACTCGCCCTGCGGCTCCAGCTTGGCATAGAGTCCCTCGGTCGTAAGGGTGAGGCTGCTGTATGTATTGAAGAGAACACAATTCCGATAAGACTGTATCCCGTAGGCCGACTCGTTGACGTTGTCGATTTTGATTTCGGTCTGGTCCGGGCAAATGACCTTGGCCTCGTAGCAGGGCGGAAATACCTCGGCCACCTTGTCCTTGTTGATCGAGAGGACCGACCGTCCGTAATCGCCGTAATGGCTGATGATTTCGCCATTGCGCACGTTGATTCCCGCCGCCGTAGTCTGGCCGCTGTAATGGAACAAATCGTGGTTCACACCGAAGAAGGCCCGGTGACCTTCGTACGAATTGCTACGACACTGCGACGAGGTGGTCTCACGCGTGGCATCGGGAGTCTTCCCGTTCGACGGATATACCTCCACGGCATTATACTCGTCGTTCAGGTCGAGTGTAACCTGAAAGAGCTGGATAGGTTTCTGAGTAAACTCGATGTGGGTATACACCGCCCCCGGTCCTATGGGATAGTGTGCTATCGTGTCGGGGGTACCCCACTGGGGTTTCTCGGCCTGAGCGACTAAGCCGAGCGAAAGGCAGGCTGCCAGTGCAATGCGATTTTTCATATATATCAATTAAGCGGTTATTCCATGGTGTAAATTTGGTTATTTTTCGAATTACATACAATTATTTTATATTATTTTTTCAAATAAAAAAGCAAGGCACTCCCATTGCGGGTGCGCCTTGCCCTGAAACAATATCTTCTGCAAAAGAATTATTCGTCGAGAAGAATTTCGAGAATCTGACAAGCAGCCTTGGCTACCGAAGTACCGGGACCGAAGATAGCTGCCACACCGGCCTTGTAAAGGAAGTCGTAATCCTGGGGAGGAATTACACCACCGGCAATGACTACAATATCTTCACGACCCAGTTTCTTCAACTCCTCGATTACCTGCGGAATCAAAGTCTTGTGACCGGCAGCCAGTGAAGAGACGCCCAGCACATGCACGTCGTTCTCGACAGCCTGGCGAGCAGCCTCGGCCGGAGTCTGGAACAACGGGCCCATATCTACGTCGAAGCCACAGTCGGCATATCCCGTAGCTACCACCTTGGCACCACGGTCGTGACCATCCTGTCCCATCTTCGCAATCATGATACGCGGTTGACGGCCCTCTTTCTTGGCAAATTTTTCGCACAATTCCGTTGCCCGAACGAAATCGGCATCTTTTTTGGTTTCTGAAGAATACACGCCTGAAATAGTTCTGATTACTGCTTTATAACGACCTACCACTTTTTCGCAAGCGTAGGAGATTTCGCCCAACGTAGCGCGCACCTTGGCGGCTTTCACGGCCAAGTCGAGCAAGTTGCCCTGTTTGGTCTTCACGCACTCGGTAATGGCATCGAGGGCAGCTTGTACGGCCTCGTTGTCGCGGTGCGACTTCAGGTATTGCAAGCGCTCGATCTGCTCTTTACGCACGGCGGTGTTGTCCACCTCGAGGATGTCGATGGGAGCCTCTTTCTCGAGACGATATTTGTTCACACCCACGATAGTCTGTTTGCCCGAGTCGATACGAGCCTGTGTACGAGCGGCAGCCTCCTCGATACGGAGTTTGGGGATACCGGTCTCGATAGCCTTGGCCATACCACCCAGCTTCTCGATTTCCTGAATGTGTTCCCAAGCCTTGTGAGCGAGCTCGTTGGTCAGAGCCTCTACATAGTACGAACCGGCCCACGGGTCGATTTCTTTGGTAATGTAGGTCTCTTCCTGAATATAAATCTGAGTATTACGGGCGATACGGGCCGAGAAGTCGGTAGGCAATGCGATGGCCTCGTCGAGGGCGTTGGTGTGCAACGACTGGGTGTGACCCAGAGCGGCGCCCATGGCCTCGATACAGGTACGGCCTACGTTGTTGAAGGGGTCTTGCTCGGTGAGCGACCAACCCGAAGTTTGCGAGTGCGTACGCAGAGCCAGCGATTTGGGGTTCTTGGGATTGAACTGTTTTACAATCTTGGCCCACAACATACGGGCGGCACGCATCTTGGCAATCTCCATGAAGAAGTTCATGCCGATAGCCCAGAAGAACGACAAACGCGGTGCAAACGAGTCGATGTCCATACCGGCATTGATACCGGCGCGCAGGTACTCGAGACCGTCGGCCAACGTGTAGGCCAGCTCGATGTCGGCCGTGGCACCGGCCTCTTGCATGTGGTAACCCGAAATTGAAATCGAGTTGAACTTGGGCATGTATTGCGACGTGAACTCGAAGATGTCGGCAATGATTCGCATCGAAAATTCGGGCGGATAGATATAGGTGTTACGCACCATGAACTCCTTGAGGATATCGTTCTGGATGGTACCGGCCATCTCTTCGAGTTTGGCACCCTGCTCCAGACCGGCGTTGATGTAGAAGGCCAGAATGGGCAACACGGCACCGTTCATGGTCATCGACACCGACATCTTGTTCAAGGGGATACCGTCGAAGAGCACCTTCATATCCTCGAGCGAGCAGATGGAAACACCGGCTTTACCTACGTCGCCTACTACACGCTCGTGATCGGCATCGTATCCGCGGTGTGTAGGGAGGTCGAATGCTACCGAAAGACCTTTCTGACCCGAAGCCAGGTTACGACGATAGAATGCGTTGGATTCTTCGGCGGTGGAGAAACCGGCATACTGACGGATAGTCCAGGGACGAATCGCATACATGCCGCTGTACGGGCCACGCAGAAAGGGCGGAATACCGGCTACGTAGTTGAGGTGTTCAAGACCCTCGAGGTCTTCTTTGGTATAAATGGGTTTTACGGGGATCTGTTCCGGGGTTATCCAGTTTTCACCCTCGCTGGCTACTTTCCCTGCCGAGTGAGCGAAAGCATCCTTTGTAATATCTATGTTCTTGAAATTAGGTCTCATAGTTTTCTGTTTTTCTTTGAGTGATACAAAATTGTACGACTTTTAAATCGAGAGTTTCTCGTTAAACGATCTCAACGTATCAAGCACGTTGGAACGTACGTGGATAAACTCGGTAATACCCTGAGCTTTCAAATCGTCCATACAAGCGGGGGCACCGGCTACGACGAAGAGCGCACGGCCGTCGAGCAGCTTGAAGGCTTCGGGGGCATATTGGGCATATTCGTCGTCGCTCGAGCAAAGTACCACTATATCGGCTTTAGCTTCGAGGGCGGCATCGATACCGGCTTGTACAGTTTCGAAACCGAGGTTGTCGATAATCTTGTATCCGGCACAAGCAAAGAAGTTGGCCGAGAATTGCGAACGGGCCAGACGCATGGCCAGGTTGCCGATGGTAAGCATGAATACCGACGGACGCTTGCCCGAGTGCTCGGTAGCCAGGCGCAAGGCTTCGAAATCGCTGGCGGCACGTTTGGTATTCAGTACCGGGAATTCGGGTTCGCAATGGTGCTCGCCTTCGTGTTTGCTGCAACCGCAGCCACAAGCCTCGCCTTTGGCAATTTTGTCGCCGGCTACCTCGTTGAAGTTGGGATATTGGTTGGTACCCAACAGAATCTCTTTGCGGCGAGCCACATTGGTGTGACGGGTCTCGGCCGAAGCGTTGACCTGATTTTGAACAAAGCCCTCTTTCACGGCTTTGTAGAAACCGCCCTTCTCCTCTACTTCGAGGAAGAGTTTCCAAGCCTGCTCGGCAATCGACACGGTGAGGGTCTCTACATAGTACGAGCCGGCTCCCGGGTCGGTAATGCGGTTGATATGCGACTCCTCCTTGAGCAACAGTTGCTGGTTGCGGGCGATACGCTCCGAAAATTCATCGGGCTCCTTGTAGGCTTTATCGAAGGGAGTGGTCGTAATCGAATCTACACCAGCCAAAGCAGCCGACATGGTCTCGGTTTGCGAGCGGAGCAGATTGACATAAGCATCGAATACGGTTTGGTTGAATTCCGAAGTCTGAGCATGAGCCTTCATCTTGCAGGCACAGTCGCAAGCGGGATTGTATTGTTTTACAATCTGAGCCCACAACATGCGGGCGGCACGGAACTTGGCCAACTCCATGAAGTAGTTGGACGAGATGCCGAAGTTGAATTTGATTCGATTGGCAACCTCATCGACCGAGAGACCTTTCTCGGTAAGAGCGGCCAACCATTCGTTACCCCAAGCCAGGGCGAAACCCAGCTCCTGCGAAATGAACGAACCGGCATTGTTCAGCATCACGGCATCGACAGCCAGCACTCTGAAGAGCGGCAACTCTTTCACGGCTTCGATTACGGCAACGGCCTCATCGGCATAGTCGGCAAAGTCGCGGCCTTTGGTCAACATGCGCTTAAACGGATTGAATCGGATAGAACCCGAAACTTTCGAAAGGTCGGCTCCACTCTTTTTCAAATAGGCGGCTACCGTTTCGGCAAGTTTCACTGTGCTTTTCATGCAAGAGGAGAAGTTCAACTCGACTTTCTCCAACTCGATACCATGCAGCAAAGTTTCCATATTCTCTACCGAAATCAAATCTTTCGGGAGCTCAAAGCCCAGCGACTCGACACCCTTCGTCAGGATGTCCAGAGCCTTGGCGTTGGCCTCTTTGACATCGGTCACTTTGATGTCCTGACGTACCAGCCAGTTGTTGTCGGTACGAGTGCCACGCACGTAAGGATATTCACCGGGAAGCGAATCGGTCGTGTGCAGGTTCGCAATGTCTTCGGCACGATACATGGGGTTTACGTTAAACCCTTCGTTTGTCCTCCATACGAGCTTTTTGTCAAAATCAGCTCCTTTCAGGTCGGCGATAACCTTGTCTTTCCATTCTTGTGTGGAGACCGGAGGGAACTGGTCAAACAGTTTTTCTTTACTTTCTGCCATAGTTGTTATTAGTTAAGTTGTTTAAGCCAAACTATTGGATTGGATTATTCACAAAATAGGCCCGGCACAAAATACTTGCACCAGACATCTGAGAACAAAAGTAGTACAAATAGTTTGAAATAAAGAATTTTTTCTGTAATTTTTATGAACACCCCTACCTTTGGGACAAACCGGCTTCGTATTGCGGTCTCGCCCCCTGGTTACCCGCCAGAACTACCGTCACCACGCAGTTGTCGATTTTTTTTGTATATTAGTAGAACACAAACCAACATAATAGGTTCGAATAGGATTTAACTGTTTACACTCCGTGTCCATATGAAAGAGGGTAAGAAACTTGTTTATACTGGAGATCTGCTGCGAAAATTCTTGCACCAGAAAGGGATTACCTACAAAGAGGCCGCTAAAGAACTGGGGCTGGACAAGAATACCATAGGCAAAGCCGTAAGAGGTGGCAACATGAACATCAATGTATTGCTCACCATTGCCAATCATTGGAATCTACCCATCACCGATTTCTTTACTTTTATCAATTGCGACGAGAGCCGGGAGGCCTATTTTATTAGTCCTAACCAGTATGTCTTCGACGAAGGGAACGGGGCTGCAACCGCCGACGAACCCTTTAAATTATATAAAAACATCACAAAATCAGTAAACAAAAAGAGTGCTATTTACGAATCGAAACAGCAAGAGATCGAACTGCTGCAAAACCTTATCAACAATTACCGGAAAAGAATCGAAATACTGCAACAAGAGTTGGAACAAAACCATTCCTATTAGCCCCCCATCCAATCCACTTATAACTTGCAAAACGATCTTTGCTTCTACCGATTTTAGTGTGTAAAATCGACAGGTGCTATCTTCCCCATCAACGACACGATTTGTGCCTGCCGGCGCAACATATACCCCGACGGCGCAGCCGAATTGAACCGGCGCGGATTGGGCAACGTAGCGGCAATCAGTGCACATTGCGACCGAGTGAGCCGAGCAGCCGTTTTGTGGAAATGCTGCTGCGCGACCGCCTCTACCCCATAAATGCCCTTGCCGGTCTCTATGGAGTTGAGATAGACTTCCATGATACGCTCCTTCCCCCAGAAGAGCTCGATAAGTACGGTGAAATAAGCTTCAAACCCTTTGCGCACATAGGAGTGACCGGGCCAGAGGAACACATTCTTGGCTGTCTGCTGCGTGATGGTGCTGGCTCCCCGCGGACGCTTGCGGTGCTTGTTCTCCTCGATAACTTTTCGCAGCTCCTCGAAGTCGAATCCGTGATGGGTCATAAAGCGATTGTCTTCCGAGGCAATCACTGCCATGGGCATATAGCGCGACATCTTCTCGATAGGTACCCACCGGTGGTGCCACTCGACCTTCTTCCCATCGACCAGTTGCTCGACCGTGCGGATAACCATCAAAGGGGTTACATACACGGGGACAAACCGATACAGCAGCACGACAATGATGGTCGAGAGAAAGAAAAACAACACAAGCCGTTTTGTCCAACGCCAAATCTTACGCATCATCGCTCGTCAATCTTTCACACATTCGACCCGGGCCCACCGGTTTTTCTCGGCATGACCTGCAAACCGCAGCCCCAGACGCTCGGCCTCGGACCGGATGGCCGGAATATCTTCAACATAAAATCCACTCATAAAGAGATGCGACCCACTCTTCATTCGTTCTGCATAGGCGTGCATATCGGACAGCAGAATGTTGCGGTTGATGTTGGCAAAGATAAAGTCGAAGGTCTCTTGCTTCAGTACCTCGATACCACCCAGACGCACCTCGATGTCGGGCTCTCCGTTCAAGCGCACATTCTCCTGGGCATTTTCGGTGGCAAACTCGTCGATGTCGACAGCGACCACCGGCGAAGCCCCCTTCATGCCGGCCAGGATAGCCAACACAGCGGTTCCACACCCCATATCGAGCACCGAGCAACCGGTAAAGTCGGTGGCCAATATGGCCTGCAACATGAGGGTCGTAGTCTCGTGATGTCCCGTGCCGAATGCCATTTTCGGGTCGATGAGCACATCGTAGCGAGCCTGGGGCACATCTTTGTGAAAAGTGCTGTGTATCACACACTCGTCGCCCACGACAATGGGTTTGAAGTAGTGTTTCTCCCACTCTTCGTTCCAGTCTTGACCCGGCACAAAGGTTGTCTGCCGAGTCACCTTTACCCCCTCGAGCGGGAACTGGGCCAGCACCGCTTCGAGCTGTGGCTCGTCGTAGGTACCCTGCGGAACAAAAGCCGTCACACCCGTCTCGTCGGGAACAAAACTCTCGTAACCAATCTCGCCCAACATGGCGGCCAGCACATCGGTAGCCACCTCGCTACACGGCTCTACCTCGAGCCGCACCTGCATATAATCGTTCATAGCCTATTTTTTCTCCCGCATAGTTTTCTGTGCACGCGGATAGAGGACATCGCGCACAAAGGCATAATTGGGGTATTTGTTCATGATGTTCTTATACATGGCCAACGCCTGCTCGTAATGTTCGTTCTTCTCGTTGACGACACCGATAGTCACCAGCAGTTGCACATAGAGCCAGTTGTGAGAGTTGGCCGAGAGATTCTTCTCCATCCCCTGGCGAGCGTGCTGATAGCAACTCAACCCCTGCGCCTTGTCGCCACCAAACATACCCGGCATATAAAAAAGAATATTACCGTATAATATGGAGACCCAACTGTCGTCGGGAGCCATCTTGTAGGCCTCACGGGCCGACGATAACATATCGGAAGCCAAAGTGGTAGCCTTCAAGGGCGAAAGCGCTATCTTAAGGCCCAGCAGATTGGCATACAATGCCTTGAAACGGGCGTCGTGCGGGTAGAGTTTCTGATACTTCTCGGCCAGAGCCAAGGCCGTTTTCAGATTCGATTGGGCTTCGGTCTTGCGTTTCTTGTCGACCAGATGGCCTACCAGACCGTAATATCCGCACAAGATTTCGTGCCGCCCGTCAAGGGTCTCGCACGATTTGTCGGCACTCATTTGCGACAACACCCCACTCCACTGCGGAATCTTCTGCTCGATAAACAGGTTGTACAATTTTTCACGATAGTCGGTGAGCGACGCTCCCCACATGGGCAGATGCGAAAGGGCAGCCCAGAAAAGCAACAAACATACAATTCGTTTCATATCCATTTATTCTCTTCTGTACAAGGGCGCAAAGATAGTAAAAGGTGAGAGCAGAGACAAAAAGAAAACAAAGTTTTCATCTTTTGGCTATGCCGAACCGCCCCTATCTTATTCAAAGATAGTAAAAGGTGAGAGCAGAGACAAATGAAAACGGACTTTTCACACTCCATCTTCTCTCAAGCTATACATCAAAAAGAGAATACTCTACAATCTGAGATACCGGCAGCATTCCCCAGCTCTTTCTACCCGACAACCTTTAATGGGTATCGGTAATGCCATACATCAGCTGGTCGAGCAAAATGGGTATATCACTCGCGGCAATGCCCGAGGCTACGAGATCGGGCACATCCTGCTTGAAGTTGGCCATAAACTTGGCGGTATCGCCCCCGTCGAGCTCGATGCTGCGGCGATAGTAATCGATGGCCTGCCGGATATGACCCAGCGAAAACTCCACATGCCCGGCATTGAGATAGTCGAGTGCCGTGGGCTTCCCGGCCAGAATCTTCTCGTAATAGCGGCGCGCCTGATCCTTCTTCCCCACCAGGAACGAGCACCAGGCAATGGGTTGCCAGGCCTTCCCGCCGTCGGGGTCGAGATAGTCGACCTTGAAGTAATACTTCAGAGCCTCCTCATAATCTTTCTGCTCGACATAGCAATGGCCTATGTTCATCTGCACCGACAGATTGTCGGGCTGTATCTTTTCGGCCCGATGGTAATACGAGAGGGCCATCTCGGGCTTCTTCAGATTACGGTAGCAGGTAGCAATGCGCCGGATGGTCCAGAAGTTGTCGGGGGCGATAATCTCGGCCTTGAGGAAGGCCTCGAGCGCCTCGGCATAGTCGCCCTGCTTCTGGTAGCAGAACCCTATCTTCTGGTATATCTCGGCATCGGAGTGATAGGTAGCCGAGAGCCGTTCGAAGAGTTCGAGCGCATCGTCGTAATACCCGCGACGGAAATAATATTCGCCGATGAGCCGCAGGCTCTCCTGCCCGCTCAACAGCGACTCGAGCGTAGAGACATGCAGCAGGTTGATGTGTCCGGCAAAGGGGTCGGTAAACTCCGACCGACGGATATAGAGTTTGAAGAAGCGATACAAATCCTGAATGTACCGGTTCGAGATATTCTCGCGACTCAGTTCCTTCTTCATCAGCTCCTGGTTGGCCATCTCCTGCACGGCGGCGTTCTCGGCCCCAAACTGCCCCATCATCAACTGACGTTGCGACTCGGGCACTTGCGACAGACTGAGGCAGAACGAATACTTGTCGGAGTTGCACAAGAGCGACGAAGCCGAAAGCATCTTCTTGAACATGGCGCCCCCCTGCCCCTCGAGCAGACCCGAGAGAGCCGTGTGGTCGGGATTGAAGGGCATGAACCAGTTTTGTATCGACTGGAAGAAGGGGAAGCTCTTCAAATGAGAGAAGGTACTCATAAAGACATCGGCCCCCTCCATCTGCAGGTCGGTCAACTCTTTCAGTTTGTCGGCAATACCCGTCTTGTCGAGCATATCCTGCCACTCGGGATTCTCCTCGAGCGCATTGATGTCGTTCATCAAGTCCTCCTGTTTGATTTTCTTATAGAGCGACGGACCCAATTTCATCATCTCGGGAAGCAGCTCCTCGGTCATCTTGCGGGTAATCTTCTCGGTCTCCTGGGTTTTAATCAGTTGCAGAAAGACCGTGCGCACGTCGTTCTTGAAACGAGGCTCCTCGCTCAAGGCGTCGATGCGATGCTGCACACTCGGAAAGAGCGGCAACCGCTCGCGATAGATATACATCACCATGAGGGCGGCACAGAGCGAACGCAACTGTATCTCGGGCGAGGTGTGCCGATAACCGTCGAGGAGAAGAAGCAGTTTCTCCTCGTCGAACCGATGCAGCAGATTCAGCAACAGGGCCGAAATCAGCAGCGACACCAGGTCGTCGGGGAAACGGTTGGCATAAAGCGCCTCGCGCAAGGTGGAATAATCCTCCTCTCGTGCCGGATAGTTGGTCCACACATCCATAAAGAGCGTGCCGGCTTCATCCTCGACCCGATGCTTCAACGATTTGATTTTGGCAGCATCGCGTTCCTGCTCGCTCAGCAGCGAGGCCAGCGACAGGTCGTTGAGCGCCTGGTCGCATCGGTCGCACTGCGAGGCCAGAGTCTCGTTGGCCCTACTGGCTTTCACATAGCGGCGCCAACCGTAATACTGGGACGGAGAGACCCGGGCAACCAGTTCGTCGGACACGCGGTCGGTAAGCATATAGGCCGACACCACCAGGTGGTCGTAGATACGTTTGCGCTCAGGATCTTCCACTCCGTCGAGCATGTACTGTATCATATACTTGTACGACATCTCCATCTCGTTGAGTTTGTCACGGCTGATCCAATCTTGCAATTCGTTCACCAGAACGGCCAGCTTGCCAAAGGCATCTTTCAAACGGCGCTCGGCCAACAGTCCATATATTTCGTGTCGCTGTTTTTCAATCTCGGTCGTAATCATCTGTTCTATTCTAAATCCGTAGTAAAATTAAGGAGCTTTCTCCAATATAACAAACTTAACTTGCAAATAGTGTGCCGGGAAAAATCATTTTCCTATTGCCCTTACCTTGCGGCACATACCCGCATGCTCGAATACACTTTCCTCCCTAAAGAGAGTTATCTGCAAAATCTCAATCTTTCAAAATTTGTTTCTACAATGGCTTTACACTATCTTTGTAGAAGATAAGATATGGTTCAGCATAAAGTTCAAGTAAACTTGACTTTCTGCGTTCACCTTTTTTTATCTTTGGATAAGATAGGAGTCGGTTCGGCATAGACAAATGTTGAAAACTTCGTTTTCCATTTGCCTCTGCGCTCACCTTTCATTATCTTTGCATAAAGATAGAGAAAGTCGGAAACCGAAAAACGAGCTCGCTTGATTTTCATACCGAGACGCATCCTGTCTTCTACAAATAACAAAACATATAAACAAGCTATGATACAACGTATTCAAACTATTTACCTGCTGCTGGCCGCTGCCCTGATGGCCACGTTCCTTTTCTGTCCCATCGCTCAGTTCGATACCCCCGACGGACTTTACAGCTTCACCTCGCAAGGGGTATCTACCGTAATGGCCGAACCGGCTACGGACGGGTCCGAAGCTACAATTGCCCAAACCTCGGTATTCACGGCCACGTGGGGTGTATTGGCATTGGGTGCTGTCATTACCGTACTGTCGCTCGTCGCCATCTTCCTGTACAAGAACCGGCCCAACCAGGCTCGCGTCTGCATGATCAACGCCTTCTTTATGGTGACCTTCTACATCATCATTTTCTTGAGCGGTTACACCTTCCAGAACGACCTTGCCGCTACGCACACGTCGTGGTCGGCCTATCTTGTGATGCCGTTCGTAGCACTCGTGCTCGACATTCTGGCCTATCGCGCCATCAACAAAGACGAGCAACTGGTGCGCAGCATGGACCGCATCCGCTAAAGCGCCAACTTCTCTTTCAGGAATCTGCCCGTATAGGAGGCCTCGCAACGGGCCACCTCTTCGGGTGTGCCTGTACATACCACGTAGCCACCGGCCTTGCCCCCTTCGGGGCCCAGGTCGATAATGTGGTCGGCACACTTGATGACGTCCATGTTGTGCTCGATAATCACCACGGTGTGCCCCCGCTCAATCAGTTGGTTGAACGACTTCAGCAGCGTGTTGATGTCGTGGAAATGGAGCCCCGTAGTGGGCTCGTCGAAGATGAAGAGCGTGGGCTCCTGCCGTTCGTTGCTGAGGAAGAAAGCCAACTTCACACGCTGGTTCTCACCGCCCGAGAGGGTCGATGACGATTGCCCCAGCTTGATATATCCCAGACCCACATCCTGCAACGGTTTCAGCCGTTTGACGATGCGTTTCTCCTGACTGCCGTCGACCTCGGAGAAGAACTCGATGGCCTGGTTGATGGTCATGTCGAGCACATCGCTTATGTTTTTGCCCCGATACTCGATTTCAAGTACATCTTGTTTATAGCGTTTGCCATGGCAAGCCTCGCACTCCAGCACGATGTCGGCCATGAACTGCATCTCGACCGTGATGGTACCCTCGCCCTTGCACTCTTCGCAGCGGCCGCCCTCGGAGTTGAACGAGAAGTACGACGGCGAAAAGCCCATCTGCTTAGCCCCCTGCTGGTCGGCAAAGAGCTTGCGTATCTCGTCGAACGCCTTCAAATAGGTGGCGGGATTGGAACGGGTCGATTTGCCGATAGGATTCTGGTCGACAAACTCGACCGCCTTGATGCGGTCCATATCGCCCGTGAAGCGGGAGTAGGTTCCCGGCATCTCGCCCCCCTCGCCATAGTAGCGCAAGAGTCCACGATAGAATACATCGCGCACGAGCGACGACTTGCCCGAGCCGCTCACGCCGGTAACCACGGTCATTACATGGAGCGGGAACCGCACATTGACCGACTTCAGGTTGTTCTGGGCAGCCCCTTCGACCTCGATATACTGGTTCCACTTGCGACGTACGGCCGGTACCTCTATCTTGCACTCGCCCGTCAGGTAGCGCATGGTGTAGCTGCGGGTCGCCTTGGGCAGACGCGAAAGGTCGCCCTGATAGACCACCTCGCCGCCCAACCGACCGGCCAACGGACCGATGTCGATAATGTAGTCGGCCGCCCGGATAATCTCCTCGTCATGTTCGACCACAACCACCGTGTTGCCCAGCTCCTGCAACTCGCGGAGCACCTTGATGAGCAGGTGCGTGTCGCGCGAATGGAGGCCGATGCTGGGCTCGTCGAGGATATAGAGCGAGCCTACCAGACTGCTGCCCAGCGAAGTAGCCAGATTGATGCGTTGGCTTTCACCACCCGAGAGAGTCGACGACAACCGATTGAGAGTGAGGTAGTCGAGCCCCACCTCCTGCAAGAAACGGATACGGTTCTTGATTTCGGTGAGCAATCGCTTGGCAATAGCCGTGTCGTGCTCGTCGAGCTGCAGGTTGTCGAAGAAGGCTTTCAGTTCGCCTACCGGCAGATTCACCAGCTCGGTAATGGAGCGGCCACCCACCTTCACATATTCGGCCTCGGGTTTCAACCGGCTGCCCTTGCACACCGGACAGATGGTTTTGCCCCGATAGCGGGCGAGCATCACCCGGTATTGTATCTTGTACTGATTGGCCTCGAGCATGGCAAAGAAACCGTCGATGCCCTCGAAGTCGCCCGAGCCGTGCCACAATATATCTTTCTCGCGATCGGTCAGTTTGTAGTAGGGCCGATGTATCGGGAAGTGCAACGAATCGGCCCGACGGATAAGGTCGTTTTTCCACTCGCTCATCTTCTCGCCCCGCCAGCACATCACCGCATCGTCGTAGACCGAGAGGGTCTTGTTGGGCACCACCAGATCTTCGTCGATACCGATTACCCGCCCGAAGCCTTCGCACTCGGGACAAGCGCCCACGGGGTTGTTGAAGTTGAACATCAGGTCGCTCGGCTCGTTGAAGGTGATGCCATCGGCCTCGAACCGTTTCGAAAAATGGAACTCTTTCACCCCTTCGGCCGTGTGCATCTGTACAACGCACTCCCCACCCCCTTCGAAGAAGGCGGTCTCGACCGAGTCGGCCAGTCGGCTCACAGTATCGTTCTCGTGCGACACGCTCAAGCGGTCGATTACCAGACGCACCTTCGACGCATCGGGCAGCGTATCGCCGGCCAGCAAATCTTCTATCGCCACGAAGCGGCCCTCGACCTCGACACGCGGAAAACCCTCCTTCTGCCATATCTGCAACTGGGTTTTCAGGTCGCGCCCCTCGGGGAGAATCAGGTTGGTAAGCAAGGCAAAGCGGGTACCGTCGGGGAAACCGAGGGCACAGTTCACCACATCGTCGACCTGGTGCTTCTTGACCAGTTCGCCCGAGATGGGCGAATAGGTCTTGCCGATGCGGGCATAGAGCAACCGCAGGTAGTCGTATATCTCGGTCGAGGTGCCCACCGTCGAGCGCGGATTGCGGGTATTGACCTTCTGCTCGATAGCGATGGCTGGCGGTATGCCCTTGATGTAGTCACACTCGGGCTTGCTCATCCGACCCAGAAACTGGCGGGCGTAGGCCGAGAGACTCTCGACATAGCGCCGCTGCCCCTCGGCATAGAGCGTATCGAACGCCAGCGACGACTTGCCCGAGCCCGACAGGCCCGTAATAACGATAAAGCGGTTGCGAGGTATCTCTATATCGATATTCTTCAGATTGTTGACGCGTGCCCCTTTGATAAAGATTGACTGTTCAGACATAGTTCCCGGAAATAACTTTTGGTTCCTTTGTTGCTTTTTCGACATGCCTCCCGATGCGTTGCCCCATGAGGTCGCGCCCGGCCCGGCAAAGTGAGTGCAAAGATAGTGAAAGGCGAGAGCAAAAAAGCCAAACTTGTTTGAGTTTTTTTGCCGAGCCGCATCCTATCTTCTGGAAAGATAGTGAAAGGCGAGAGACAAGCAAAGATGCTTGCACAATTTGCTTGGCCGAGCCGTATCCTATCTTCGCATCAAGCAAAGATACGAACTTTCGCCATTCGTGATTCGGCCCGCTTCTATCCTTTATACTTTTTTGTAAAACAATTCATAAAAGCGAAAATCTTTGGCGCGCAGACTAACAAAAATCCAAATACTTTGTTATCTTTGTATAGTCACATTAAAAACGATAAAGATTATGAAAGGTCTTAATTTACTGTTTGCATTCCTCGGCGGAGCCGCCGTGGGTGCTGTGGCCGGCATCTTGTTTGCCCCCGAAAAGGGCTCGGACATGAGAGCTCGCATCTGTAAAATGCTTCACGACAAGGGTATCCACCTGAAGAAAGAAGAGATGGAGCAACTCGTCGACCAGATTGCCGAAGAAGTGAAAGGCGTAAAATAGACTGCGCCCGTTACCACAATGGGAATATCAAGACAGACCTTCGGTAGTCTTGATACTCTCATTGTGTATCTATACCTTATGTATCTCCTCTAACCCTGCTATATTATGCCCGATACCCCCGACAACTCATTCAAGCGACTATTCGACGAAGGTAAAAAATACCTCACCCTGCAAATCGACTATGCCAAACTGACGGCCACCGAAAAGATTTCGGTCATTCTGGGCATGTCGGTACTCTTTATCATCATTCTGGTTCTGGCCGTAGGGGCCGGCATATACCTGTCGTTTGCCCTGGTCTATCTGCTGGAACCGCTCGTGGGCATCGTGGGCAGCTATGCCCTGCTCGGTGCGCTGTTCCTGGTGCTCATTGCCATTGTAGTCATCTTCAAACGGCAACTCATCCTCGCCCCCATCACCCGATTCATTTCGCGCGTACTATTAGATAACGACAAAACTCCTCAATAACATGGATACACCGAAAACCCCATCCAAAGGTCTTACCCTCGAAGAGATTGCCGCTCGACGACAAGCCCTGAAAACGGCTATTGCCGAACAACGAAAGTGTGTCGACGAGGCTTATCGACAGGTCATCTCGCCCTTTACCGAAGCTCGATCAATTACCAAATACATCGGCAGCAACCTGCTCGGCGGTGTCACCCTGCTCGAGAGCGCCATGTGGGGATTCCGACTGGTATCACGAATATTCCGTCTGTTCAAACGGTTTCGCTAATCCTCCCTTATCTCCTTCGAGACCATTATGCACCAAGACTGGCCTCCACATACAATCCTCATCACCGAAACCCCTCGCCCCGACACCCCGCAGAAGTCGAGCCTGACCGATAATTGTTAATCCCCGACGTCGGCTAAACCTTGTTGATTATCTTCTGTTTATAGATAAACGGAAATATGAAACGACCATGAAATTAGTACGACTGATCGGATATATCGCCATCGGGGTAAGCCTGGCCAACTGCAACGGGAAATACGAAATAGAGGGACACACCCAACTGCTCCCCGACGGAACTACGCTCTTTCTGCAAAAGCTGACCGGACAACAATTCGAAATCATCGACAGCGCCGTAGTCCGAAACGGCGCCTTTACGTTCGAAGGAGACCAGACAGAACCGGCTATTGCCATACTGGTACCCCGCGACGAGCGGGCGTCACAATATCCCCCGCTGCTGCTCGCCCTCGAACCCGGCACCATCGAGGTGACATTCGACTCGGTCACCCACCTGTCGGGCACTCCGCTCAACGACCGGCTGCAAGTCTACGAGGAGCAACGTCAGACCTTCGACAGCCACATACAGGAGATTACCCGACTTTACCTGAAGGACTATCTCGCCGGACAACTCACCGACAGCACCTTCAACACCCTGAAACAGGCTTTCGAAAAAGAGCAGCAGGGGCTCGAACGGCTGACCCGCAAATACATCGCGGCCAATACCGACAACGTGACCTCGGTCTACCTGTTTCTGCAAAACAGCTTTCTCTTCTCGCCCGACGAGCAACGTAGCCTCATCGCCAATGCCGCCACCTCGTTCAAAAAGAATCCGGCCATCCAGAAGCTGTCGCACATGCTCTCGCGCCTGAAAAACGTGGCCCCCGACATGCCCTACACCGACCTGACCCTGCAAACGCCCGAGGGAACAATGGCCTCGCTCTCGCAATACGTAGGGCACGGCCGGTATGTGCTGCTCGACTTCTGGGCCTCGTGGTGTCCGCCCTGCCAGCGACAGACTCCCTATCTGAAACAGTTGTACAGCCGATACGGCAACGGACAACTCTCGATAGTGAGCATCTCGCTCGATACCGATCGCGAAGCCTGGCTCACCTATGTGCGCGAGAACCAGATGACGTGGCCGCAACTGGGCGACCCCAAGGGGTGGGACTCCGACGCCATCCTGTCGTATGTGATTCAAGGCATCCCCCACTTCGTCCTCATCGCCCCCGACGGCACCATCGTGGCCAATAACCCCTCGGAAGAGGAGCTGAATGCTCTGCTGGCCTCCCGGCTGAAACGGCAATAAATGTAAAATTTGGTTCTTTTTCCCTTATCAGCCCTACCAAATAGCTACTATTCTGTGTATAAAAATTTACAAGTGATAATATTTTTGTTATAAAAATAATAGGAAGAGAAAAAAATTTCTATATTTGCCCGCCTAATGATAAAAAATTTATCACCATGTGGAGATTTATATGCACAGCGATGGCAATCATCGCCCTGGCAGGATGCCACACCAACAAGAATATGTCGAAGACTGAAAACACGGTCGTGACGACCGACTACACCCTGCCGCAAGAGTTACCCGTATCTGCATCGTTCCGTATGTTTTGGGAAGCCTGGCAAGCCGACCTCGCACAATCGGGCAAGACTATCGACGACTATACCCCCTCGTCGTTGCTGACACAACGCTTCTCCCTGCGCAACCAGAACGGCCAATACCTCGCCACCGGATTTCTGCACGCCGATGCCGAATTCGATGCCGACGCCCTCACCCAACTGGGCGGCTATTGCGTGAAGTACAACGAGACGATGTACAGTTTTGCCGTACCCTTGCGAAGCCTTACCCGCTTCGTTACCCTGCCGGGCATTACCTATATCGAGGCATCGTCGCCTGCACGTCCCCGATAACTAAACCTTTACGAATTATCTATTGTTTTAATAACTAAATCGATGAAAAAAGTATTACTATCAGTTTATCTCTTAGCGCTTGCCTGTCAATTTGGCGCAACCGCTGAAGAGAAGATGTCGCCATCGACTCAAAATTTTCTGCGCAGTTACGAATCGACCCCTACGATGCAACGCGCCAAACTGAAATCGACCTATGCCGTAGACCAGGAGAATAGCCAGACCATCGTCTCGGCATTCCTCCACCTTAACGATGAAAACGACCTCGAAGGCCTGGCCGACAACGGTGTAACCGTCAATGCCCAATACGGTACCATCCTCTCGGTACGCATCCCCGCCGACAAACTCGAGGCGGTATCGCAACTGCCGTCGGTCGAGTATATCGAGATCGGACGTCCGGTACATAAACTCATGAACACGGTACGTAGCGCCGCCTTCGCCAATGTCGATGCCCTGCACGCCGGCACGGGCCTCACCCAGGCCTACACGGGTAAAGATGTCGTGGTGGGTATCATCGACGGCGGTTTCCAGTACAACCACATCAACTTCTACGACACGGCCGGCGAAAACCTGCGCGTGAAGAGAGTCTGGAACCAAAACGCTACGGGTACGCCTCCCTCGGGTTACTACTACGGCCGGGAATATACGACCTCCGAGTCGATCGTATCGGCCAAGCAGGATATGACCGACTGCCACGCCACCCACGTGGCCGGTATCGCAGCCGGAGCCTACCACGGCAACAGTTACTACGGCGTGGCTCCCGACGCCGACCTGGTGTTTGTAAGCTACAACCTCTACGATACCAGCAGCAGCAACACGAGCATCAGCGACGGTATCAAGTACATCTACGACTATGCCGAATCGGTGGGTAAACCCTGCGTCATCAACATGAGCCTCGGATACCACATCGGGCCACACGACGGAACCTCGACCTTCGACCGCATCTGCGACTCGCTGCAAGGCGAAGGCCGCTTGCTGGTAGGTGCCGCCGGCAACGAAGCCGAGACCAACATACACGTAAAAAAGACGCTGACCACCGACGACTCTTCACTGAAGACGCTGGTCGACCTGGGACAGAATCAAAATACGACCGTCGACATTTGGGGCGATGCCAACAAGACCTTATCGGTCAAAGTAATCGTTTACGATACCCGCAACCAGAAAGAGGTCTATACCTCTAGCGAATTTTCGACAGCAACCAGCTCCAGCAAACGGATATCCAGCCCCACCGGTACCTACGGCGAAGTCTATATCGCCACGGCTACCGACCCCAATAACCAGAAGGGCAACATTACAATCGATATGAACGTAATCCCGATGAGCAGCTATTACCATGTGGGCTTCGAAGTATCGGCAACCGAAGAGTGTACCGTCAATGCCTGGACCAACACGCCGTATACCGCGTTCTCCAACTTCGGGATAAGCGGATTTACCAACGGCGACAACGACTCCAGCATGGGCGAAATCGGTGGAACAGGCTCACGAATCATCTCGGTAGGTGCCTACACCAGCAGCAACCATATCGAACACAGAAACAGCTCGATGTACAACCAATCCTACCAGACGGTAGACCAACTGGCCACCTTCTCGAGCCACGGACCGACGGCCGACGGCCGTATGAAACCCGATATAGCCGCACCGGGTACAATGATCGTATCGTCGTATAACAGTTCGACCTGCAGCACCAGCCGCAGCGACTATTACGCAACCGTGGTAGGCCAATACAACGTAAACGGTACCAATTATTACTACGGTTCGATGGAGGGCACCTCGATGGCTGCACCGGTAGTAACGGGCGTATTGGCCACCTGGTTGCAGGCCCGGCCTACCCTCACCCCCGAGCAGGTGCGCGAAGTATTCGCCAAATCGGCCAAGACCGACAGCTACACGGGCAGCATTGCCGGCACAGGCAACAACCAGTGGGGTTATGGCAAAATCGATGCCTACAACGGTCTGGTCTATTGCCTCAACGAACTCTCGGGTATTGAAGAGACCGGAGCTCCTACCCGCTCGATGGCCTATCCCAACCCGGCTGCAGAGAGCTGCTACTTCGTGTTGCCCAGCGACGACCAGCAGGTAACCGTAGCCCTCTACTCGCTCAACGGTGCCCAGGTGCTCAACCTTTATGCTGGCGATGTCGTGGCCGGCGAACAGAGGGCCGTATCGCTGAACGGTATTGCCCCGGGTATCTACCTCATGCGCATTACCGGCGAGAAGAACCAAATCACGACCAAACTGACCGTCAAGTAACCACAACCGACAGGTCTCACCCATACAGAGGGGCCGACCCAAAAGAGATTTTGGGCGGTCTCTTTGTTTTATTATAGAAAAAGATGACCACATTACTTTTTACCGGAGCAGGAAGTCTCCGGGAAGGGCTGGTTTACTAATACCTCTGATTTTCGTCTTTCATGTTTTTGGGCTATGCCATTCCCAATGACGGAGAGTTGTCAGACACCCCCAAGAGTCCGTCGCGGACATGCGCCGCATATTTTCTGAGGTTATGGGCGAGGGCGACAAGGCCGAACTCGACATTGACCTTTCCGGCTGACTTGAGACGGAACCTCTTGAAGCCGTGATTGAACTTGATGTCACCGAATACGGCTTCCGGCTCGATCGGACGTCTGCTCCTGTGCATCAGGCCTCTCTCTCCGGTCAGCAGTTCCCGTGCCTTCCTTTTGAATGCGTTCGCAGTGTGGTTCACTTCAATGGTACGCCTGCCGGACTTCCCCTTGTAGCACATTCCACGCAGCGGACAGCCGGCGCAGTTCTTTGCCCGGTATACTGCCACGGATGACCTGTATCCCAGGTCGGAGACAGTGCTCCATGTCCCGGCCCGCTCCAGACGCTGCCCCATCGGGCACACATAGAAGTCTTTCTCCTCATTGTAGTACATGTTCTGTACCAAGAAGGCGTTGTCCCGGTATTTCCGCTTCATCTCCGCATGGAACATGGTGTATTTCACATACGCCTCAATCCCCTCTCCATCCATGTACGCGTAGTTCTGCTCGTTGCCATAGCCCGAGTCCGCGACTATCTCTTCGCTCTGCCGGCCGTATCTTTCCCTGAACGACTTCAGGAACGGTATCATAGTGCCCCAGTCCGTCGGCCTCCGGTAGATTCCGTAGTTCGTGATGAACTGGTTCTCCGTCGCTATCTGGACATTGTATCCCGGCTTGGTCTGACCGTTGCGCATCGCGTCCTCCTTCATACGCATGAACGTCGCGTCCTTGTCCGTCTTGCTGTAGCTGTTCCTTTCCCCCAAGGTCTCCAGATGATGCTTGTAGGATTCTAGCTTCGGAAGGGACTCGTCCTTCACCTTCTCTACGGACTTCCTCAGCTTTCTGTCGCTGATACCCTGCTCGTCCATCCTGCGCAGTATCCTTTCCGTACGCTCGGCCAGATCCGTCACACCGAACTCCTCCGAAGCACATTCCCTGTTCTCTTCGGAGAGGACCGACTCCGCCGTCTTGAGTACGGCATCCACTTTCGCCTCCAGTTTCTCCTTGTTCTTCTCGACACTCCTTTTCCATACGAAAGTGTACCTGTTCGCCACAGACTCTATCTTCGTCCCGTCGATGTACTGCACTTTCAGCGACACGAGCCCCTCTGCATTCAGAAGCAGGACAACCTGCCTGAACAGCCCGTCAAACCGCCCGTCCGCCAGACGCCCGCTCCTGAACCGGTTGATTGTTCTGAAGTCCGGCCGCGACATCCCTGAAAGCCACATGTAGTTCACGTTCTCCTGCAGAAGACGCTCCATACGGCGGCCGGAATAAACATTGCACAGGTAGGAGTAGACTATCACTTTCAGAAGCATGCGGGGATGGAAACTGCTCGTCCCTCCGCCCTTGTAGGTCGATTCTACAGAAGATATGTCCAGCCTGTCTATCACTGCGTTCACGATCCGCACCGGATGGTTCTTTGGGACGAGTTCTCCCAATGTCGGCGGAAAAAGCAGACTTTCGTTCTGATTGTAATCTTTATACACTATCTTTGCGCTCATGGTAAATGCTTGACTTTATTTTTAATTCTCACTTTAAATATAGCAATTATTTACCATAAAAACAACGGTTATTTCTTTGAAAACAAAGAGATAACCGTTAATTTTTTCTCCCCTCCACACTCACTCTCACGCATTCATTCTCCCATTGTGACCATCTGGCGTAATCCAAACAAAAAAGGATGACCCTTTAAAGTCTTTGACTTTTGGGTCACCCTCTCTTTTTTTATTACAAGCTATCGAAGAAATTCCCGCTGAAAGGCGATGCGCTCGTCGCCGTTGGCCAGATAGATGATGCCGCACCGGCTGAAGCCGTGGCGCACGAGCAACTCCTGCATCACCCGGTTGTCGCGATGGGTATCGATGCGGATATTGTCGACATGGCCCCAACAGTAATCCAGAGCCGCGGCAAAGATACCGCCCACCCGACCGGCCGAGGCGATGCGGTGTATCACGCCGTAGGGCTTGTCGTTGAGCCAGGCCCCGTCGTAGATGGTGGCATAGGTGGGCTCGGGCGCCACACCGTAGCGGAAACAGAAGGTTCCCACAATCGCCCCCTCGTCGTCGAGGCAGACGAAGCTGCTGGCAGCCTCCATATCGGCCTGGATGATTTCGCGCGAGGGGTAGCCACCCGTCCATTGGTGGAGGTTTCCGTGCTGCCGCATGAACCGTTTGGCCTGCTCAAACACGGGCATCACCTGTTCCAAATCGTCGATTGTCGTGGGTCTTATTTCCATTTCGTGTCGGTTTTATCGCGAAGCCAAGTCGTCGTAGAGTTTTTGCAAATAGGCTTTCCCCCGCTTCAACCGTAAGGCGTTGCTGTCGTTCTGCTCGACGAGCACCGACTGTGCGGCACAGTCGTAGACGGCAGCGCCATCGCGGTCGACATATCCGAACCCGTCGGGGAAGGTATAGTAGGCAAAACGCTCCCGCGTGGGGTCGGCCAGATTCTTGCTGAAGGTAAAGTCGTCGTAAGGGATATGTAACTGGGCCAGCAACGTAGCCGCCAGGTCAATCTGCGACATGTAGTCGTCGACTACCCGCGGCGAGCGTACGGCTCCACCGGCCCACACCAGCGGTATGTGGTGATAGTCGATGTCGTGATTCTGCACGTTGTAGGGGTAACGGAAGGCGTGATCGGCCACGAACACCAGCAGGGTGTTCTTCCACACGGGGAGCTGCTTGAGTCGCGATACAAACGCACCGAGGCAACTGTCGGTATAGGCGACCGAGTTCAGATACTTGTCCTCGAGGCGGTGCATGGGCACATCGAACGGCTCGTGGCTGCTGAGGGTGAGAAACATCTTCATAAAGGGTTTATCGGCCGGCTGCTCGGCTATGAGACGATAGAGCTCGTCGAACGTCACATGGTCGGGTACGCCCCATTTGCTCAGCCGCTGGCTCAGCGGGAAGTCGCTGTCGCACACGATACGGTTCATGCCCATCGAGATGAAGTAGGAGCGCATGTTGGTAAAGTCGGCATCGCCGCCATAGATAAACTGGGTGTCGTACCCCTCATTGCGCAACGACTTGGAGATGGCCGGAAGCGACTGCGACTTGGCGGGATATTTCATAATCGAGGCCGTAGGCTGGGCCGGGTAGCCGCTCAAAATCGAGGTGAGCCCCCGGTCGGTACGGAAACTGTTGGCATAGCAGTGGGTGAAGAGGATACCCTCCGAGGCAATCTGCTCGAGATTGGGCATCACCCCCGACAGACCGCCCAGGCTCTCCATGGCTGCTCCCGAGAAACTCTCGAGCACCACCAGCACCACGTTGGCACCGGGCTCGACCCATTGAGCCGAGTCGGCCGGGAATACCGACGATCCGCCACCCCGCAACGGTGCGAACAGAGCATCGGCCTCGGCCGGTTCGAAGAAACGGTATTGTGTCGAGAAATCCTCCGACTTGGAGAGCGACGACATCAGA
This sequence comes from uncultured Barnesiella sp., assembly GCF_946496565.1. Lineage (NCBI taxonomy): Bacteria > Pseudomonadati > Bacteroidota > Bacteroidia > Bacteroidales > Barnesiellaceae > Barnesiella > uncultured Barnesiella sp. Next base: position 40,951 of record NZ_CAMMHD010000002.1, on the reverse strand, counting down.
CTGAATACCGGGTTGATGGCGGCATGGTTCAACTCCATACGCTCGCTGAAATAGGCCTTGCCCACATTCATGGTCGAGACCGTGAAGCCGCCTCGTATGGGGATGAACAACGACGCCGTGAGCAACAGCAAGACCGCAAACGAAAGGTGTGGACGACGGGGTTTCTCCCATTGGGCCACCCTACCCGACCAGCGCCACAACGGCCACACGAGCAGCGCGGCATAGGCCACGATAAGAAGCAGAATTACCACCGTTTGCCACACCGGGATACTGGCCACGGCATCGGCCGGCGAGGCCAAATAGAAGAGCGGCGTAGCATCGATGCGGAATCCCCAGAAGCTGTAGAGCACCGCATCGCTCAAGGTGATGGCCGAGACCACTGCGGCTATCAGCACGAAGTAGGCCCGGAACACCGGTTTCCACCACGCGCCCCGCAAATAGACGGTAACGGCAGTGAGCAGAGCCGGCAAAGCCGTAATATAGGCAGCCATCGAGGCGTCGAGTCCCCGGCCGTGCCATATCACCGCCAGCCACTGCGACAGAGGCTCGTCGCCGTAAAGATTCCAATGATACAGCATGAAGAGGGGCTTTTGCACGGCAAACATGATGAGAAACCAGCAATATATCCACACCAAAAAATAGAATCGTCGTTTCATATTCGGCACTGTTTATAAGCTGCAAAGCTAATATAAAAATGGCCTTCGGGGCGAAATTAAACCGGTGAAACGATTTGTTTAATATTTATTAAGGGTCGAAGATTAGTTAGAATAATTATAAATCGTGAACTTTGTTACAATTACCATTTGTATCACCTAACACAGTAGTAATGAAAAAAATTTTATTATTATCAGCCTTAACTGTTTTTGCAATCATGGCACAAGCTGCTAACCCCTTTTTCGGGCCCTACAAGACGCCCCATCAAACAGTTCCGTTCGACAAGATAAAACTGTCGCACTACGAACCGGCTTTCAAGAAAGCCATTGAAGAGAATCAAAAGGAGATCGACGCCATCGTGAACCAGCGCTCGACCCCCACATTCGAGAACACCATCGAGGCACTCGACCGCAGCGGCCGTATGCTCAACCGCGTGGCCAACGTCTTTTTTGCCGTATTGAGCGCCGAGGGCAACGACGAGATGATGGAAATCTCGCAACGCGTACAACCCATGCTGTCGGAGCACAGCAACAACATCAGCCTGAACGAGAAGCTCTTCGAACGCATCAAGTTCGTGTATGACCGTCGCGACCAGCTCGACCTCACCCCCGAGCAACAGATGCTGCTCAAGGAGACCTACGAGTCGTTTGCCCTGAGCGGAGCCGAATTGCAAGGCGAAGACCGCGAAAAATACCGCAAACTCTCGTCGGAGTTGAGCCAACTCACCCTCGACTTCGGACAGAACGTATTGAAGGATACCAACCTCTTCTCGATGATGCTCACCGAGGATGAGCTCGAAGGTCTGCCCCAAAGCGCCCGCGACGCTGCTGCCGCTCTGGCCAAGAGCAAAGGCAAAGAGGGTTACATGGTCAACCTCTCCTACCCCAGTTACAGCGCCTTTATGAAATATTCGTCGCGTCGCGACCTGCGCGAGAAACTCTATCGCGCCTACAACACGCGCAACCAATCGGGCGAATACAACAACATCCCCATCCTGAAACGTATCGCCGAGGTACGCCTCGAGATTGCCAAGCTCTTCGGTAAACCCAACTTCGCCGAATACAACCTGCAAACCACCATGGCCGGCAACAGCGCCAACGTGTACAATCTGCTGAACCAACTGCTCGACGCCTACAAGCCGGCCGCCCTGCAAGAGGTGAAAGAGATTCAGGGTTTCGCCATTGGTAAAGAGGGCAAAGACATGACGCTCATGCCCTGGGACTTCAGCTACTACTCCGAGCAACTCAAGCACATCAAATACGACCTCAACGACGAGATGCTGCGCCCCTACTTCGAGGTAAACAACACCATCAAGGGGGTATTCGGCCTGGCTACCCGCCTCTACGGCCTGCACTTCACGAAAAATCCCAAAATCCCCGTATACCACCCCGAGGTCGAGGCTTTCGAGGTAACCGACAACGACGGTAACTATGTGGGTGTAATCTACACCGACTTCTTCCCCCGCGAGACCAAACGTGCCGGTGCCTGGATGACCGAATTCAAAGGGCAATGGAAAGAGGAAGACGGAACCGACAGCCGTCCGCAGGTAACGATCGTGATGAACTTCTCGCGCCCCACGGCCGATGCTCCCGCCCTGCTCACCTACGACGAGGTGGAGACCTTCCTGCACGAGTTTGGCCACGCCCTGCACGGCCTGCTCTCCGACGTTACCTACTCGACCCTCTCGGGTACCAACGTATACCGCGACTTCGTAGAGCTGCCCTCACAGTTCAACGAGAACTTCCTCGCCGAGAAAGAGTTCCTCGACAGTTTTGCCGTTCACTACAAGACAGGCGAAAAGATGCCGGTCGAACTGGTTGAGAAAATCAAGGAGTCGAGCCAATACCTGGCCGCCTACCTGTGCGTACGTCAGCTCACCTTCGGCTTCCTCGACATGGCCTACCACACCATCGAAGCTCCTGTCGACGACGCTGTAGCCTTCGAGAAACAGGCCATCGCCAAAACCCTCGTGTTGCCCGACGTGGAGGGAGCCCTCATCGCTCCTCAATTCGGTCACATCTTCTCGGGCGGTTATGCTGCCGGATACTACGGATACAAATGGGCCGAGGTGCTCGACGCCGATGCCTTTGCCGTGTTCAAGGCCCACGGTATCTTCGACCCGGCTACCGCAGCTTCGTTCCGCGACAACATCCTGAAACGCGGCGGTGCCGAGAACCCCATGACCCTCTACAAACGCTTCAAAGGCAGCGAGCCTACCATCGAGGCCCTCATGCGCCGCGACGGTATCATCAAATAATATCGCTCCTCACGCATCACATGACGGAGTCCGCCACACTGCGGGCTCCGTTATTTTTTTACCTGTATCAGACCCTTGTTCGGCCAAGGGATTGATGCCAACTGCCTCCCCCCCCCGCTGGACTACTCACACCGAATGCATAGGCGCCATAAAGTCGATTATCCCACGATACGACTCGGAATCCAGTCGACACAGAAGTAGTAAAAGGAGATACCAACAAGGGCCGCCTTGCTCACGGCAAAGCAGCCCTTTCGTATAGATTTGAGATAATCGAAATATCCTTCTGTACCCCCGGCGACTCCCGGTTTAGAACGAGAAGTGGAGCGAAATGCGCACGCCGCTCTTGCTCACGTTGGGGCTGTCGCGATAGGTCAACCGCCACACGTAATCGACCCGCAAGATGGTAAAGATGTTGTCGAGACCCACGCCGCACTCCATGTAGGGCATCTTGTCCATCTCGGTACTGCCCTTGGGGAATACGAAGAGGTCTTGATTGTAGAGCGGGTTGTTCTTCTTGCTGAGCGAACCGTAGAGACCTCGGAACGAGAAGACCTCGCGCAGCTTCATGTACTTGAGCAGCGGGATGCGGTTGAACAGAGCACCGTTGGCGTTGTAGGTGAAATCCCACGACACGTACTGGTCGTTGATAAATTCGAGAGCATTCATCAAGGCATACGACTCGGGTTGTATCGTGTACGAGAGGTTGGCGTTGGGGAGCAACAGCATGGGGAAAGGCACCTTGTCCCACACCTTGCCGGCCTTGACGATACCGTCGAAGTAGCCGAAGGCCGAGAACCAGAACCGTTTCTGGATACCGAACTCGGTGCGGTTGTAGGAGTAGCGGCTGCCCAGCACATCCTTGAAGGCAAAGCTGTGCGAGAGGGTGAGCACCGGGGCGTCGAGGTTGATGGGATAGCGGTTGCTGCGGGTCTGGTAGAACTTCTCGTTGGGGGCAAACCGCAACTTCACATCGAAATAGGTCTGCATGTAATCTTTTGTCTCGTTACCGAAACCGTCGATAAAGGCGATGCGGTCGGTTGCCATCTGCTGAATCTCGTTGCGGATACCCAACCCGAACGAAAAACCGCCCTTGCGCTCCTGCAGGTACGAGAGCTCGGTCTTGCGCAGATAGGTAGCCTTGTTGTCCGACTTGCGCTTGAGCGAGAGGAATACATTATCCTTGTTGGTATACATGTACTGCTGTCCCAACTGGTCGATGTCGTAGGTGTGGTTCAGCTTGATGGAGTGGATGGGGAACTCCCGCGAGTGGAACTTCTTCTTGTTGAACGAATACTCCACCTCGCCCGAATATTTCATCTTCTCGTCCTTCGTACCATAGGCCACGTATCCGCGGGCAAACCAGTGCGGATTGAGCTGTGCGGTAGTGACACCGCCTACTCTGAAACGGGCCCCTTCCACCTCGTTGGCACTGATGGTGGTATTCATGGGACCGAAGTCGAACTTGCTCTCCTCGCTGGTCTCGATATACCCGGCTATGAGTATACCCAACACCTTCTCGGTATAGTAAAAGGCAGGCACCTCGCGCAACCGGGCCAGGAGCTTGTCGACCGCCCCCTCCTTCTTCTTCACCGGCACATGGCGGTTATCGACCCAAAACTCCTCGGGCTTGGCCTGTGCATCGACCTCGACCCGCTCGCGCCCCTCGAAGTCGTAGACCGACAAGTCGTCGGGCGGCGTAAACGAAAACTTGTCGTATGTGGTCATACGGCGGGCATACAGTCCCTGCGTGGCCGGCATCACCTTGAACTCGATGATGGCATCGTCCTTTGTCTTGATGCGGGTTCCGTCGTCCAGCTGCTTGTAATCCTGCTCGAGGTACATGTTCTCCACATAGTTGAGGTTGATGTCGCGGGGGACGTTCAGCTTCACCTTCTTGATGAAATAGGTCGAGTCGCCCTCGGGCACATAGATGTGGCCCGTAAAACCGAACGACTCGGAGTTGAAGGGCACAAACGCCAGGTCGATGCAACGCACCCCGTCTACGGGAATGGTGTCGAGCAGATAGTATTTGTAAAACGAAGTACCAATGCTCGACAACGGGCTCACAAACCGGTTGTTCAGCAGCGTGATGTCGTTTCTGAAAATATCGATTTCGCGGAACAGGTCGTCGCACAGCATCTGCACGCTCTCCTCGTTGAATATCTCGTCGATACCGGCCCGCTTGATACCCGTCACAATCGACTTCTCGGTCTCGGGGCTGCGGCGGTAGTAGTTCTCGGCAATCTTCTCCTTAATCGAAACCGTCAGGATGGGCTTGCCCGATACCTCCGACGTATCTACATAGTCGAATATAAACTGGAATTTCTTGAAAAGCCACTTCTTCTTTTGCTCCTCCGAAAAGTCGTTGAGGGCAAAAGTCATCTTCTCGTATTTCTCGTAATTGAAAAAGTCGTGACTCTTGGGGTCGCCCACGTCGCGCCGCTCAATCAGCTTCTTGACAAACTCTACCGCGGGGTTATTCTTCTTGCTGTACTTCTCCTTCTTGGGCTTTACCACCACCTCCTGCAGCGTATAGTCCGACGGCACCAAATCGACCTCCAGATTGTTCTCGGCACCCTTCTTGACGAAAACCGTCTTCTCACGGTAACCCAGCGTAGCAATACGCACATTCAGGAAGTTATCGCGCACGGCCACAGCAAATTTGCCATCATCATCGGTCATGACACCTTTGTCACTTCCCACAAAAAAAACCGAAGCATAGGATATGGGTTCATGGGTTATAGAGTCCCTTACGATTCCCTTCACCACCGTCGTCTGTTGTGCCTTAACCGAAACAGGAAGCCCTACACACAACAAGCAAAGGGCCAATACCACATATATCTTTTTTGCCATAAAAGTCTCAAATACTGTACAAAGTAACCGGTACCACCATTCGATTCACTCGAATATCCGGGTGACAAAAGTACAAAAAAACTGCCGCTCACCGGGCTTTTATCTCCAACAGTTCACGGGTTTAACAATGTTTAATAATGCCCGCGATTTTATTCTATCTCTTAAACCAAATAAATGTATTATATTCGGTTCTCTATTTATTTTTGTTAATTTATGAATATAGAGATCGAACGCAAATATCGGGTGACCGACACCTCGTATCGCGCCCAAGCCACCCGCTGCACCTACTACAAACAGGGATACCTGTCGGCAGCCCCTGCGGCCACCGTGCGCATACGCATCGCCGGCGACCAGGCCTTCATCACCATCAAGGGTACCACCACCGGCTGCTCCCGGCAGGAGTACGAATACCCCATACCCGTAGCCGACGCTACCCGAATGCTCGACTCGTTGTGCCAGTCGGGCCTCATCGAAAAGAGGCGGTACCTCTACCCCTATGCCGGGCACACATGGGAGATTGACGAATTTATGGGCGACAACGAAGGGCTGATTGTGGCCGAAGTTGAATTGCAATCGGAGTCGGAAGCGGTACAGTTGCCCCCGTTCATCGGCCGCGAAGTGACCGGCGACCCGCGTTACTACAACTCTTGCCTGGCCCAAAATCCCTATAAAAACTGGGAGGAGAAAGAATAATTTCCGCATTTAGCTTTTTTTTACAATTAAAGCCATTGCATATCGAATCTTTTCCGTACCTTTGCCCCCGTCAAAAACGACAGACCATTGGAAAGATGCCGGAGTGGTCGATCGGGACGGTCTCGAAAACCGTTGTACCCTTACGGGTACCGAGGGTTCGAATCCCTCTCTTTCCGCAGAAAAAGAGCAAATCGCGCAGGTTGATTTGCTCTTTTTTATACCCCTTTTTCAGATGGATACCCCAAGAAGACAACGGTCCCCCCTCTCGAGAAATCCATAAATTCAGACATAAACTTCTTCACGAAACAAGACACAGGTCCACCACCCTACTTCGGCAGACTTACCCGCAGACGAAGGGTCGAGGAGAGCGCGCCGCACAAGGTGAGTATACCGGCCAGAAGCATGGCATCGTGCGGTGCGGTATCGCCATGGATGTGGAAGAGCAGAGCGACCAGAGCGGCTCCGATAGTCTGCCCCGTGAGTCGGGCGGTAGCGAGCATGCCGCTGGCGCTGCCGGTACGTTGCGGAGGTGCCGAGGTGAGCAGCATGTGGTTGTTGGGCGACTGGAAAAAGCCGAAGCCCATACCGCAGAGCATCAACCGCCATACAATCCCGAAGTGATTGGCATCGGTAGGAATGAACGAGAGGCTGAAGCAGCCGATACTCATGATAATCAACCCCACTCCACCCAGGATTCCGGGGTGAATCTTACCAATGAGCACACCGGCCAGCGGTGCTACAAAGACAATGACCAGCGGCCACGAGGTCATCAACAACCCGGTGCCCACGGCATCGTAGTGGAAAGTATTGACCAGCAGGAAGGGCATGGCCACCAGACTCATCATCTGTGCCGTAAAGGAGAGAATACTCGTCATCACCGACATCGAGAAGATGGGTATTTTGAGCAGGTCGAAGGGAAGCATGGGATAGCGCTCACCCAACTGCATGCGCACATAGAAGGCAGCCACCACGGCCAATAACACGACACCGCACAACACCCAGCGCACCGGCACATCGTGCGAATAGGCCTCGACACACCCGATGAAGAGCCCGAAGGTGGCCGCATTGAGCAGTGCCTCTTTCCAGTTGAAGCGATGCCCCAGACGCCGCACGGCATTGTCGGGCAGATATTTGCGTCCCAGGATAAAGGTGGCGATACCTACCGGCACATTGATGGCAAAGAGCCACGGCCACGAAGCGAACGACAGAATGGTGGCCGCCAATGTAGGCCCGGTGACCGAAGCGATGGCCACCACCGTAGCATTGAGTCCTACCCCCTCGCCCAACCGGTGTTTGGGATAGATGAGCTTGATGAGCGAGGTATTCACACTCATAATCATGGAGGCTCCGAAACCCTGGAACACCCGCGAGACCACCAGCAGCGGCAGGTTGTGCGACAGGGCACAGAGCAACGACCCGATGGTGAAGACCACGACTCCACGCAGATAGACCTGCTTATAGCCCCAACGCTCGCCCATCGACGAGAAGGGAAGCAGGGTCATCATAATGATCAGCTGGAAAGAGTTGACGATCCAGATGGAATCGGACGACGATACGTGCAGCTGCTGGGCTATGCTGGGCAACGCCACGTTGCAGATAGAACCGTCGAGCACCGACAGGAACAACCCGCAAAAGGTCGTCGCCATGGCGTAGTAAATACGCGGGCGGTGCAGACCGTCCCAATTCAAATCTCCTACAATCTTGTCTTCCTCTTCCTGTTTCATCTTTTTACCTTTCTTGAAAACCATGCTCACGCATATCGGCCGCAAAGGTAGTGAAAATGGACATAGAGGCAAACGAAAAACTCCGTTTTTCCCGTTTGCTCAATCTCTGCTCACCTCAAAGGTAAAAAACAAAAAAAGCAGGAAATACACACCCCGTCTGCAAGTATACCGGACTTTCCTCAAGACTTATTCTCGAGATGGCTTACGACTGTTGCACCACTTGGCATAGAGCCTTTTACACCCTTTCACCACCATAGGGGCAAAGATTCCGCCCAATAACCCGGGAATGAGGATACTGATCAAGACAAATTCCAGTGTAGTCATAGCTATAAGCGTTTAGATTCTGATTAAAGTCACCCGTGTAAAGAAACGAAAATAATTTTACCAAACCAAAGAAATCGACTATATTTGTCTACCTGTCAAAACAAGATGTGCCACATGAAAACACCCTACCTAACCCCCTCTAATTTCTGTCGCAAATACGTTGTCGGACTGTTGTTGCTTTGCCTGGTCGCCATCCCGGCACGGGCCCAATGGAGTGTAGGCGGTAAAGCGGGTATCAACTGGTCGACGGTGAGATACCCCAAAAACGTACTCAACGACAAGGCCAGCTATATCGTGGGCGGTCAAGCGGGAGTAGTAGCGACCTACACATGCAATACCTATTTCGACCTGCAACTCGAGCTGCTCTACGCCACACACGGCTACAAAGACAAGACTCTTATCTTCAACGACGAGCGAGGCGACACGATGTACAAGGGGTATTCGTACCGCATCCACTACATCGATATTCCGCTGCTGGTCAAGTTTTTCCCCATAGCCGGTTTCAACATTCAGGCCGGTCCGCAACTGAGTATCGGGTGTGCCGCTACCGATTCGTGGAAAGGGGTGGAGGCTTTTCAGCAACCGGCAGGAGCCGAACTGGGCGTGGTCGCCGGGCTGGGATACGAATTTGATTCCGGTCTCTTTGTCGATGCCCGCTATACCTGGGGGCTCACCCACTCCATTCGCGACGCAGAGAGTGCCTTCGAGAGTCGCCACATAGGCATCTCGGTGGGGTATCGCTTCTTTTTGTAAACCCATCAAGGGGCTGACCTCAACCCTATAAAGAGAGATAAAAGCAGCCCCGCTCCACACCGGTTCAGTCGAGCATGAGACTCATATAGGGAGGCATGGCCGGGAAATCGACGAGCGAATCCTGACGGGAATCGCCAAATACCAGAAGTGCCAACTCGGCCACGTCGACATCGAAGTCGCACGTATCGGCCTCTACACGACCACACGCACCATCGGCAATTCGATAAACGCCGTTATTCGCAGGCAACAGCGGGTCGGACACCCGCACGACCACCTGCAGCGAAGGATGGTTCTGCGCTACAGTCGAGAACATGGCCGGCACATCCACGATGCGCATCATGCCCATGCGCTGCAACACCCCCTCCCCGCTATCGGGTGGCAGCGCCACCGTAACCGGCAGGCCGGGGAACGTGCGTTCGACCTCGTGCAGGGCCGCTTCGCGAGCCTGGTCGTCGACTGCCAAGAGCTCTTTTACCCGTGCGCCATCGTCGTATGGCACGGCAAAAGCCAGCGCCGAAAGCTCACCCGCCTCATCGGCCAAGGCAATCACCTCGCCCCCGTCGAGACGGTTGTCGCCGCAAATCACCTCAAAGTCGTTCCACTCGTGCAACATGCAGCAAGGCCGGCGGCGCATCTGGGCATCAAAAAAGGAGTAAAGCCGATCGAGCGACGGAGCCACCCGCCGATACCCGGCACCCTCGAAACGATGCACGGCCGTGAAGTGACTCTTGCGCCGAAAAAATACCGGGGCATACCCCTTGGTGGCATAATAGCCATACAACCACGGCTCGGCCGGGATGAGCGCCGACAGCGGAATGGCACGCGACCGCATCGTCTCGAACGACTCCCGCAACAACCGGCCCATCAATCCCCGGTTGCGATACTCGGGACGAGTAGCCGCTCCCGAAATATAACTTACCTCCAACACCGACTCCCCATAGGTCATGCGGTAAGGGAGCATTTGCAAGGCCGACGTCAACACGCCCCGCTCCTCGAAACAAAGGGCATTTTCATCGCGATACAAGTGGCCGAACAAGAGGTCGACAAATTGCTCGTCGTCGTGAAAACAGAGTTGCCACAACTCCCGAATACGGGCTTTCTTCTCCGAAATCTCCATGATTACTTTATCTTTCATGTGCTAAACATACCCCACACGACAAAAGTTTTCCATTTGCAAGGTTTTATAGCTGTATAAATTATAATCAACTGGTTTATAGTACTATTATGAATGATATTTATACTTCCACTTGAATAAAAATCGGTAAAACCTACAACACGCTGATTACAAGATACTTATAAACATCCATATCCATACGATAAACCTCTATGTAACGCGAATGGCGTTTGCTATAAAACAAACGCCATATATTCGCTACTTATATATCCAAATAAAAAAGTATTTGATTTACAAACTATTTACAAATAAATCTAAAGCCATAGTCTACAAAGTCACATTCGTTATGCCTCCTGGCTCGGTGAGTTGTTACCGCCATTGCCGTTATTACCCGAGCGAGGCTTGCGCCGGCGATGATTGCGACGACGAGACGACGAACCACTCTGATTCTGCGAAGCGGCATTCTCGCTCTTCTCCTTAACCGGTTTCTCCGAAGCCGGAGCCGACTTGTCTCCCTTCGGGGCGGTATTCTTGGCAGCATTGTCTTTGGGGGTACCCTTGTCGCCCCGACGGCGATTGCGCGAGCGGCCACGCCCCTCGCCTCCCCGGTTTCCACCCCGGCCGTGACGGCCACCCTTCTCTTGCTTGGGAGCATATACCGGCCCTTCACCTACCCCCTCGGGCATCTCGCGCTTGGCAATTTCATAACCCAGAAAAGTCTCGATGCGGTTGAACTTGCCCTGCTCCTTCTCCGACACGAAGGTAATGGCGGTACCCTCGGCATTGGCACGAGCCGTACGACCGATGCGGTGAATGTAATCCTCGGGGTCGTGAGGCACGTCGTAGTTGATGACCAACCCGATCTGATCGATGTCGATACCTCGCGAAATGACATCGGTAGCCACCAGAATATCTATCTTGTTGTTTTTGAAATCGAGCATCACCGCCTCACGCTCGGGCTGCTCCAGGTCGGAGTGCATGGCGGCCACTCTGTATTTTTTCCGTTTCAAGGCAAAAGCCAGCTCCTTGACCTTCTGCTTCGACGACGAGAAGATGATGGTCTTCGTGCCGGTCGGCTCTCTGAAGAGGTAATCTATAATCCCCATCTTCTGATTTTCGTAGCAGACATAGGCCGACTGGTCGATGGCTTCGTTGGGTTTCGAAATAGCCACATTCACCTCCACAGGATTGTCCATGATATTCTTGGCCAGCTGGCGAATCTTGGGCGGCATGGTAGCCGAGAACATAATCGTCTGTCGCTTGGCCGGCAGGCTCTTGCCTATCTTCATAATATCGTCGTAGAATCCCATATCGAGCATGCGGTCGGCCTCGTCGAGGATAAAATACTCGACTCCCGAAAAGTCGATGTTCGAGATATTCAGATGCGAGATGAGCCGGCCCGGCGTGGCTATAATCACATCGGCTCCCATGGTCAGGCCCCGCTTCTGCTGCTCCCACGACGAACCGTCGCCACCCCCCGAAACTACGGCCGTAGAGATGGGCAAGAAATAGGAGAAGCCGGCAAACTGCATGTCAATCTGCTGGGCCAACTCGCGCGTAGGCGCCACAATCACCGCGCGCACCTTGTCGCCGCTGCCGGGAAACTCGGTAAGCAAGTTCAACAAAGGCAATATATAGGCAGCTGTTTTACCCGTACCCGTCTGGGCACAAGCAATCAAATCTTTTTTCTGCAATATCACGGGAATGGTCTGTTCCTGAACCGGGGTCGCCTCTTGAAAATTCATGGCGTCGAGTCCTTGCATGACCTCTTCCGACAATCCGAATTCTTCAAATGTCATATCTTTTTTCCTTAAATTTTTCTTTTCGTCTATCTAACTCTTGCAGGAAATTACAAGCCCTCGAGGCTTCCATTTTCCCGAGTAATAATTTTTCGGTGACAAAGTTATAAAAAAAAGGCGATATGCCGCAGCATATCGCCCTCTATTCGTTATTAAGCAGTTACATAGCTTACTGATGTTGAGGCCGCAACAGGTCGTTCACGGTCTTCACCGGGTTGAAGGTCTCGGCGGGAACCTCGACAAACACGGTGTTCCAGTCGCTCATGGCGCCATTCCACAAGCCCGGCAACTCGAGAGCTTTCAGCTCGCGGCCATTTTTCGACTTATGCGAAATGAATCCGGTATTTTTGTCGACATAGCGAGGCAAATCGTACTTGACACCCTGACCGTCGCGCACGGCACAAACCAGATCGACCGGGTTGAAGTGTGTACCGGCCTCGAATTGCCGCTTGGCTTCGGGGTTGGCCATATCGATTTGCGAACTCTCCAGAATCTGCAACGAGGTAGTACCGTCGGGATTGTATGCCACAAACGGACCACCACCCGGCTCGCCCGAATTGCGCACCATACCGCACACCCGGATAGGACGGTCGAACTTGCGCAACAGATAGAGCGCCAACTCGGCATCCTCGAGATTCTTGGTCTCTTCGTTTCGCACAAAGAGCTTCTGTTGCAGGAACTTCACCATTTCGCGCAAGTCGTCGATGGTGTACTTGCCGCTCTTCAGCATGGCCGTGTAGCGATTGACCTCGGCCTGCAAGGCCACCAGCACACCGCCTATCACTTTCTTGTAGCGCACGGTGGGCTCTTTGAGGCGATCGGGCACCACATTGTCGATATTCTTCACGAAAATTACCTCGGCATCGATGTCGTTGAGGTTTTCAATCAGGGCACCGTGACCACCGGGACGGAACAAGATTTTACCGTTCTCTTCGCGGAACGGCTCGTCGTTCATATCCACGGCAATGGTATCGGTCGAGGGTTTCTGCTCCGAGAAACTGATGTTGTAGCGCACCCCGTAGCGTTTCTCGTAATCGGCCTTCTTCGAGGCGACCAGCTCTTTGAAGTGAGGCAGATGCTCGTGCGAAACCGTGAAGTGAATATTCACCTCGCCATCGGAGCTGGCAGCATAGAGAGCCCCCTCGGTGAGGTGCTCCTCCATGGCCGTGCGATTGGTCGTGGCATAGTGGTGGAACTTGAGCAGCCCCTTGGGCAACGAGCCGTAGTTGAGCCCCTTGGCCTCGAGCAGATTCGACACGACAGCCTTGTAGCGCCCGGCAGCCACCAGGTCGGCAATGCCCATACCCTCGTTTTTCAGACAGGCGGCATCGAGATCGGCATAGAAGGCAAAGTGCTCGATCAAGTCGAAAAATTTCTTCTCAAAATCGGTTTTCGGTTCGGTGTACTCGGCCGACAGAAAAGCGAACAAATCCTTGAACATGCGGCTGGCCGCTCCCGATGCGGGAACAAACTTCACCACTTTGTGATTGTCTTTCAAGTATCCTTCCCAAAGATCCAGGTAATATTGCGTCTGTTGCTCATCGAGCGACAAAATGCCATTCCCTACCGATGCCGAGGAGGCGATTTTCAGGAACGGGAATCCCCTTTTGAAAGATGCCAACTGGTCCTCGACTACCCGTATATCGATACCTTTTTCGGCAAACAAGTTTAAATCCTCTGTTGTAAACATATCTATAATGAATAATGAATTTTAATTCTGTTCCCAAAACTACAAAAAGCTCTAAAAAAAAGTGCACTTTTAACTATAAAAATATATATTTGAGACATAATTTTTCGATAACAGTCACAACTTATGCCCGAAAAAAGCTATTTCACCCCCGAGGAAAGAGGAAATGTCCTATCGGTTTATCGGCAACTTCTGCGCAACAGCCGGCCGGTGATGTCGCTCAACGACTTCACCCGCATGCGCAAACTCATCACCGAAGCGGTAGAAACAGGACATTACCAGCGCAACAAACAGGGCATCAATCCGGTCGTTCGCAACTTGAATACGGCGCTTATCCTGTGCGACCGGGTGGGACTGGAGCGCAGCATGCTCATCTCGGTATTGCTTTTCAATCTGGTAGTGAGCGAATTTCTCTCTATCGAAACTGTACAGAAAGAGTTTGGCGACGACATTGCCCAACTCATTCGGGGACTTATCAAATCGAACAGCCTCTATGCCAAGCAGGCGGCTGTCGAGAGCGAGAACTTCCGCAAGCTGTTGCTCTCTTTTGCCGAAGACATACGGGTGATTATCATCATGATTGCCGACCGTCTGTGCGTGATGAAGATGATCAACCACCACCCCAACGAGAAGTATCGCTACGACGTAGCCTGCGAGGCGTCGTACCTCTACGCACCGCTGGCCCACCGGCTGGGCCTCTACTCCATCAAATCGGAGCTCGAGGACCTCTCGCTCAAATATACCAATCGCGAAATCTACGACCAGATAGCCCACAAGCTCAACGAAACGAAGCGCAACCGCGACAAGTACATCACCGAGTTTATCGAGCCGGTCAAACAGAAACTCGAGGCCGAGGGGCTCAACTTCGAAATCAAGGGTCGCACGAAGTCGATCTTCTCCATCTGGAACAAGATGAAGAAACAGAAGGCCGACCTCGAAGACATCTACGACCTGTTTGCCATACGGGTGATTCTGGAGACTCCGCTCGACCAGGAGAAGGCCGACTGCTGGAAAGTCTACTCGATTGTGACCGACATGTACCAGCCCAACCCCAAGCGTATGAAAGACTGGCTGTCGATACCCAAGTCGAACGGGTACGAGTCGCTGCACATCACCGTGCTGGGGCCCGGACAACGATGGGTCGAGGTGCAGATACGTACCCGACGCATGGACGAAATCGCCGAACGCGGACTGGCAGCCCACTGGAAATACAAGGGTATCAAGAGCGAATCGGGGCTCGACGACTGGATGAACAACGTGCGCGAAGTGCTCGAAGCGGCCGAACATGGCGGTGCTCTGGAACTGATGCGCGACTTCAAGATGGACCTCTACGACAAAGAGGTGTTTGTCTTTACTCCCAAGGGCGACCTCTACAAGCTGCCACTGGGGGCTACCCTGCTCGACTTTGCCTTTCTCATCCACACGGGACTGGGGTGCAAATGCGTGGGCGGCCGAGTGAACGGAAAGATAGAGACCATCAAATACAAGCTCAAAAGCGGCGATACCATCGAGGTACTCACCTCGCCCAACCAGACCCCCAAGCAAGACTGGCTTAACATTGCCTCCACTTCGAAAGGGCGCGTCAAGATAAAACAGGCCCTCAACGAACAGCAGAACAAAGATGCCGAGTATGGCAAGGAGCTGCTGCAACGCCGGTTCAAGAATCGCAAGATGGAGATGGAAGACGGCATCATGATGAAGCTCATCAAAAAGATGGGCTACAAGACCGTGACCGACTTCTACAACGAGCTGGCCGCCGAGCGCATCGACGTGAACCGAGTCATCGACCTCTACCTCGAAATCGAACACAAAGAGAACAACGAGCAATACGAAGCCCGCACGGCCGAAGAGTTCACGCTGCAACCCAGCGAGCACGACGACTCGAAAGAGGACGAGCTCATCATCGGCGGCGACGTGAAGGGTATCGACTACAAGCTGGCCAAGTGTTGCAACCCCATTTTCGGCGACGACATCTTCGGGTTCGTATCAACCGAGGGGACCATCAAGATACACCGCAAGGACTGCCCCAATGCCCGCCACATCTACAGCCGCTACCGCTATCGG
This sequence comes from uncultured Barnesiella sp., assembly GCF_946496565.1. NCBI lineage: Bacteria > Pseudomonadati > Bacteroidota > Bacteroidia > Bacteroidales > Barnesiellaceae > Barnesiella > uncultured Barnesiella sp. The sequence continues at coordinate 25,029 of NZ_CAMMHD010000002.1, read as the reverse complement.
GTGGTCAATGCCCGGTGGTCGGGAAAGATGGGCTCAAAATATGTCTGTGTGCTGCGTGTCGTGGGCAACGACGACATCGGCATCGTCACCAACATTACCTCAATCATCTCGAAAGAGAAAAACATCTACATGCGCAACATCTCGATCGACTCGAACGACGGACTCTTCCAGGGACACATCACCGTCATGGTCGACGACACCTCGAGCCTCAACAGCCTCATCAAGAAGCTCAAGACCGTGAAAGGGGTAAAAGATGTACAACGGAGTTCGATAAACTGTTAATGACCCATTAAAAACACAATATGAATATGACAAAATACCTCTACCTTTGGATATGCTCCTGTATTCTTCTGTTTCCGGCCTGCGGCGACGGTAGCCACGAAGCCGGCGAACAATACGAAAAAGCCTTGAAACTCTTCGAGGCGGGACAGTACGAAAGCGCCCGAAATGCGATAGACAGTATCGAGCAGCTATACCCCAAAGCCTTCAAACAGATCAGAGAGGGCATGTTGCTCATGTGCCGGGTCAAGCAGAAAGAGAGCGAGCGAAACCTGCTCTATATCGACAGCGTACTCAAGGTAAGACAGGCCGAACTCGAGGCAGCCAAAAAGAAATTCCGCTTCGAGAAAGATGCCAAATATCAGACCGAAGGCAACTACGTGTACAACAAACTGCCCAAACAAAACGCCATCACCCGCAGCCAGCTGAAGGTGCAGGTTACCGAAAACGGTCAGATGCAGCTGGCCAGCGTATACTACGGCAGCACCCCGCTGAAGCATAGTTCGATACGGGTCACCCTACCCGACAAGAGCAAGGCCGAGACCCTGGCTATCGGATACGACGGAGCCAATAACTACCGGTTTACCGACAACGGCAAGTATACCGAAATCGTCACCTACAAGGATGGACAATGTTCGGCCGTCGCTTCGCTTATTGCCGACAACACCGACAAGGCCATCACTCTCACCTATCTGGGCGGAAACCGTTACACGCTCGCTCTCGACCGGACGACTCGCGAAGCGGTGAAAGAGACCCGCAACCTCTACACTCTGATGCGTAATGTCGATGACCTCACCCGGGAATATCAGCTCAACATCCGTACCCTCGAACTGGCCGACAAGCAGGTAATGCAACTGGAGAAACAACAGAAATCAAAGAAACAATAACAGTCGTATCACGACGAAAAGAAGAACGGCCGGGGCAAACACCTCCGGCCGTTCTTCTTATAATAAGTTTTTATTTCCTGCAGTTCAACGCTCCAACCCGTTGCTGCGCAACCACCGGAATATCTCGGCATAGACCGATGCCCGTGCAGCCGGCTTCGACAACACGAGGTCGTGCAACCCCTCCTTCACCTCAAACTCGGTGACGTGCGGCCCCAGCGTACGCCCGTAGCGGGCTATATCTTTCACATCGAGCACCGCATCGCCCGACTGATGCTGCGGGGTCCACTCGTCGCCCTGCACCGACTGGCTCGAATACATCAACAGGATGGGACACGGTATGTGCAACCCCTTGTGCACCTGGTTATGCCCCCGATGTATGGCCCGTACCCAGGCCGCGGTGACCGGCCGCGAGGCCATAAACTTCAGGTTGGTGTCGTAGTCCCACTCGCCGTGATACTGTTTCAACAGACTCTCGGCATAGGCAGTGGAGTTGCCTTGGCTGATTTTCGTATTCTTGAAACAACCGCCCCAGGCCGAAACCAAAGGCACCAATACCTTTTCGTAAAAGCCGCTCATGTTCATGTCGAGGAACGGGCTGTTGAGGATAAGCCCCTGCACCGGCAGGGAGTCGCGATGCGCCTCGCAATAGAGCGAGGTGATGAGCCCTCCGGTCGAGTGCCCCATCAGCACAACCTCGGTATTGCCCTCCTGCCGGACAAGTGTCAACGCCGTGTCGAGATCGGCAAAATACTCGCTCAAGTCGCGCACCTCGAAAGGGGTTTGCTCCGGCAGAAGCGAACGCCCGTACTTGCGCAGGTCCACGGCGTAGAAGTTGAAACACGAGTCGGTAAAGGTCCGGGCCATCTCCTTTTGGAAAAAATAGTCGTTATACCCGTGCACGTAGAGCACGGCCCGATGCACATCGGGGCAAGGCGACAGACTGCGCACGAGCGTAGTCACCACCCGACCGCTGTAATCGTCGGGCATGACGAGTGTTTTCGATTCGAACCCCTCGCCCAGGCGATCGGGTTGGTACTGTGCAAAGGTGAATGATGTGGTTGCGGCCAGCCCACACAGCAAAACCGCCACAAACAGTTTGGCATACTTGATCATCGCTATCGTCTTTTTAGAGATTAGTCGTTCAACGAGTTTTTCAAATTGCCGAAGACCTTGACCAGCATCGCACCGGCCATCTCGACCTCGCTGTCGGAGAATCCCTCGAGAGCGGTACGCATGATGGCCGTTACCAACGGCTTGGTAGCATCCTCGAGTTCACGCCCCTTGTCCGTGAGATGAATGAGGTTGATACGGCGATCTTTCACACCCGGCGAACGAACCACCAGCTGCTGTTTCTCCAGATTGTCAATCAACCGGGTCATACTCGGCTTGTCTTTGAAAGTGACATTACACAACTCTTGCTGAGTTACCCCGTCGCGCGACCACAAGTAGTAGAGCACCGTCCATTGCTCGGGCGTAATGTCGATTGACAACTTGCGAAAACTGCGGTGCAACTTCCGATTGATGGCTGCCGACAACTTACCGCTCATCAGAGCAAAGAGCATCTCTATATTTAATTCCGAAAAGTTCATATACGAATCATTGCTTAAACAACTACAAAAATAACTCAACTTTGCTACAAAAACAAATTTAGCCTCCTTTTTGCTCACTATCGGCGAAAAAGAGGCTATTATTTTTTTCCATCAAACCATCGCCACCGGCCCCATCTACCCGAATCAATCGGATAAAGACAGTTGCCGAGCGCGGCCCTCCCGGTGCTACATCTGCTCGTAATCCTTGGCCAAGCCACCTTCGCCCGTCTCCTTGTAGAGCGACGGCAGGTCGTGCCCGGTCTGCTTCATTACCGCCACCACCTTGTCGAACGAAACCCGGTGGTTGCCATCGGTAAAGGCCGAATAGATATTGGCATCGAGAGCCCGGGCCGCGGCATAGGCATTCCGCTCGATGCAGGGAATCTGCACCAGGCCGCACACCGGGTCGCACGTCATGCCCAGGTGATGCTCGAGACCCATCTCGGCGGCATACTCGATCTGTGCCGGGCTGCCCCCGAACAGTTGGCTGGCTGCCGCCGAAGCCATGGCACACGCCACGCCTACCTCGCCCTGGCAGCCCACCTCGGCCCCCGAAATCGAGGCATTCTGTTTCACGATATTACCCACCAAACCGGCCGTAGCCAACGCCCGCAGGATGCGCATGTCGCTGAAGTCGCGGCTCTTCTGCAAATGATACAGCACGGCAGGTACCACCCCGCACGAGCCGCAGGTAGGTGCCGTGACAATACGGCCACCCGAGGCATTCTCTTCGCTCACGGCCAGGGCATAGGCAAAGACCAGCCCACGGCTCTTCAAGCTATCCTTATACCCCTTGGCCTTTATATAGTAGGAAGAGGCTTTGCGCCGCAGGTTCAACGGCCCCGGCAACACGCCCTCCTGGTCGAGCCCCCGCTCGATGGCCTGGCGCATCACGGCCCACACCTCGGTCAGGTAGTTCCAGAGGTCGTCGTCCTCGCACTCCTGCACATACTCCCAATAGCTGCGCCCCGTGCGTTCGCACCAGTTGAGTATCTCGGTCATGTGGTTCATCTCATAAAGCTCGGGCGACTCGTCGAGAGCCTTCCCCTCCTCGGCCAACGCACCGCCTCCGATGCTGAAGACCGTCCATTCGTCGGTCACCTCGCCCCGGCTGTTCTTCGAGCGGAAGGTCATGCCATTGGGGTGAAAAGGCAGAAATACCGAAGGCTTCCACACAATCTCGACCGGCGCATGGGGACGCAACGTGTCGAGGATAGCCACGTCGGTCAAGTGGCCCCGCCCCGTAGCGGCCAGACTGCCGTATAACGTCACTTCGAATGCCGCCGCATCGCGATGGCGTTCCAAAAACATTTCCGAAGCCTTGCGCGGCCCCATCGTATGGCTGCTCGAAGGGCCATACCCTATGCGATATATTTCCCGTATGGTTTTCATCTCATTTATGTATAATGTAAATACAAAGATAGTGAAAGGCGAGAGCAGTGGCAAATGAAAACTTTGTTTTCAAATTTGACCATGCCGAGCCGCCTCCTGTCTTCGTGTAACAAAGATAGCGAAAGGTGAGAGTAGAGGCAAAAGAAAACGCAGTTTTCAATTTTGACTCTGCCGAACCGCATCCTGTCTTCTGAAAAGATAGCGAAAGAAGATTGCAAAGGCAAATGAAAACCACGTTTTCAAATTTGACTATGCCAAACCGCCTCCTGTCTTAGTAAAAGATACTGAAAGGTGAATGCAGAGAAACAAGCTCGCCCGGACTTTTTCCGGCCCCGGTCGCTCACGGCTTGCCCAACCGCTCGCGGTATTCCAGAGGCGACATACCCGTCATTCGACGAAAGAAACGGCACAAATACGAGGCATCCTCGTAGTTAAGTTCGTTGGCAATATTCTTGACCGACAGGTCGGTACTACTCAAATAGGTCTTGATAGCCATAATACACTGCCGGTTGATATACTCCTTGGGGGTCATCAAGATATATTTGAGCGACAGTTTATTGAGGTAATCGGGACTGACACAAAGGCGGGTGGCATAATAGGCCACGTCGCGGTGCTTGACATAGTGGCGACCCACCAGCACCATAAAGTCATTGGCGACCACCCAGGCATGACTTCGTTTCTCGCTCTTGCCCGAAGCCAGCGACAGCCTCTCCATTTCGCAGCAGAGCGAGAGCATGAGCTGATAGAATACACTTTGCAACAGTTCGGTGCGGTAGGTATCCTCCGTGTGTCGGGCAATCCACTTCACCTGCAACAGCCAAGACTCGACCAGCCGTGGATGCTCAGGCTCCAGACGGCAAACCGGGTAGAAATAGAAGCGGTCCCAAAACTTTACCGAAGAGATTTTATAGAAGGTATCGTTGCAAACCGAAAGCGACAGCGATACCCATTCGACCCGGAATCCGGCCGAGACCTTGAGCGGGATTACCGTGCGGTCATACATGACCACCAGCAAATCGCCCCGACGGAAGGTGTAGTTGTGAAAGTCGATGGAGAAAAGCGCTACCCCCTCGGTACACATCAGCACCACACACCCCTCGACCTCGATAGGACACCCCAGACAGGGGCGAAGGTCGGTTGTGCCGTAGCTGCATTCGCTGCCCTCGGGCGAGAGCCTGTACTTGAACGACTTCATATATTGAAAAATACCTTTCTGAGATGCAAAAATAGGGTATTTCCCCAACTTACGCCCCATTTTGTTCGGAAAAGTACCCTACTTGTCGGGGTTCTGCTCCCCTCCGGGAAGATACATCTCACTACCTTTGCCCCTCGTAAAAGACCCACAAACACAACTCTGCTTGTATGAACCGAGACGCTATCGACTTTCAGAAAGAGCCTGTCGCCACACTCTTCCGCAAACTACTGATTCCCACCCTGCTGGGTTCGTTCGCCATGTCGGCTGTATGTACTATCGACGGTATCTTTGTAGGGCACGGCACCGGTGCCGACGGGGTTGCCGCCGTAAACCTGGTCGTTCCCATCTACCAATTCGTAGCCGGCCTGGGGCTCATGATCGGCTCCGGCTGCTCGGTAGTATCGTCCATTCACCTCTCTTATAAAAAGGTGAAGACTGCCCGGCTCAACATTTCCCAAGCCCTGCTGGCGACTACCTTGTTTATAACCGTACTCACGGTGCTGGTACTGATATTCCCGGCCGAGACGGCCCGGCTGCTGGGCTCGTCGGAGAGCCTGATGCCGCAAGTTCTCGACTACCTGCAATGGATTATGCCGGCCTTTGTCTTCCAGACCTGGATGCTGATAGGGCTCTTCATTATCCGCCTCGATGGCTCACCCCGCTTTGCCATGTGGTGCAACATTGTGCCGGCCCTGCTGAATATCGTGCTCGACTGGCTCTTCATCTTCCCCCTTGGCATGGGAGTAAAAGGGGCGGCAATAGCCACTACCCTCAGCATTGTGGCCGGCGGTGTCATGGCCTTGTACTATCTGCTATTCATGGGCCGGTCGCTACGCATAATCGCCTTGAAAACAAGCGTCAAGAGCCTCCGCCTGGCCGGCCGAAACCTCGGCTACCAGTGCAAGATAGGCTTGTCGTCGCTGCTGGGCGAACTGACAATGGCCATCTTTATCTACATAGGCAACTGGCAATTTATGCACTATCTGGGCGATTCGGGCGTAGGCGCCTTTGGCATTGCCTGCTACTATGCCCCCTTCTTCTTCATGATCGGAAATGCCATAGCCCAGTCGGCCCAACCCATCATCAGCTACAACTACGGCACCGGCCTCTGGCACAAAGTGAGAGAGACCCGCCGCCTGCTGTTGCGCACGGCAACCCTGTTCGGCGTGTGCCTGTCGCTGCTGTTTATTCTGTTTCCACGAGAACTGGTAGGGCTGTTTGTCGACACCCAGAGCCAAGCCGGAAGAATAGCTACGGCGGGATTTCCCTACCTGGGTACAGGCACCGTCTTTTTCATTGCCAACGTGGCTGTCATCGGCTACTTCCAGAGTCTGGAACGGATAAGAGAGTCGATTCTGTTTGTGCTGATGCGCGGTGTAATCCTCCTCATTCCATGCTTCTACCTGCTCCCCGCCGTGTGGGGAACCACTGGTATGTGGCTGGCCATGCCGGTGACCGAGGCACTTACCTCGACAATCATCTACGGCATGTGCCTGTATCGCCGGAGAAGGCGGTGAGACTCTGCCGTCCGAGGCCTCGCACCCGAACCTTACAAGCCTCGCACCCGATGTGACAAATAGGCCACTTCGGCGCAAGTCTGTCCACTTCGGCGCACTCTTGTCACCACATCCGGGGCAAAACAGGTGCCAAACGGTATTGGCACACCCTTTGCAAGTAGATAGGTGATTTCGGTAATCGAAAGAGATCCGAAAGCAAAACAGATAATAAACAACTTAAAGATAGGAGATTATAATTATGGTACCCATGAGAAAAAACCAAGGTTGGTTGCCCGACATTTTCAATGATTTCTTTGATAATGAATGGATGGAAAAAGCCAATGCTACAGCACCTGCCATCAATGTGATCGAACATGAAAACGACTACTGCGTAGAAGTGGCTGCTCCGGGTATGACGAAAGACGATTTCCAGGTTCACGTCGATGAGAACGACAACCTCGTAATCACGATGGAGAAGAAAATCGAAAACAAAGACGAAAAGAAGAAAGAGCACTATCTGCGTCGCGAATTCTCTTATTCGAAATTCCAGCAGACCATGATTCTGCCCGACGATGTCGACAAAAACAAAATTTCGGCTCATGTCGAACATGGCGTTTTGTCGGTCGAACTTCCCAAACTGCCTGTTGAAAACAATGCCGGTGTAAGAAAATCGATCGAAGTTAAGTAAACAATTTCGGGAGCAATCCCCAGCAAGGCCGCTACCTTTTGCACAAAAAGGCAGCGGTTTTTTTATGCCTGTTCCACTGGCAAAAAAAAGAGACACAAAGTTTGTACAACCCGCAAGATTTTGCGTCCTTTGCACCCGATTTTCAGGGAGGGGCTGCCCGGGCAGGTTGCTCCCTGCGTTCAATAGGTTATTAAGGTATCGTATGAAAAAGAGTCTTATTGCATTGGCGTTCGGCACATTGGGGCTTGGAATCGCCGAGTTTGTCATGATGGCTATCCTCCCCTACATAGCCGCCGATCTACACATCACTATTCCTACGGCCGGCCATTTGATTTCGGCCTACGCTCTGGGCGTATGTGCCGGAGCTCCCCTTCTGACCATGGCCCGCAAACTGCCGTTGAAAAATATCCTGCTCGGTCTGGTAGCCGTGATGATGGCCGGCAACCTGTTTGCCTCGCTGGCCCCCAACTACTGGACCATGATGATGGCCCGGTTCATCTCGGGGCTCCCCCACGGAGCCTACTTCGGGGTAGCGTCGATTGTGGCCGAGAAGCTGGCCGATAAAGGGAAGGGCTCGGAGGCGGTCTCGATTATGATTGCCGGCATGACCATCGCCAACCTCTTCGGGGTACCGCTGGGCACCTCGCTCAGCACGCTGCTCTCGTGGCGGCTCACCTTCCTGCTGGTGGGTGTGTGGGGCCTCATCGTGCTCTACTACATCTGGAAGTGGGTACCTCAGGTCGAGGGATTGCCCGACACGGGATTCAAAGGACAGTTCCGTTTCTTGAAGACCAAAGCCCCCTGGCTCATCCTGGGAGCCACCATGCTGGGCAACGGCGGCGTGTTCTGCTGGTACAGCTACATCAACCCGCTGCTCACCCAAGTCTCGGGCTTCCCGACCGAAAGTGTCACCCTGCTGATGGTGCTGGCCGGATTCGGCATGGTGGTAGGCAATCTGTTGGGCGGACGCCTGTCGGACATCTACACCCCCGGCCGCGTGGCTGCCTACACCCAACTGCTGCTCTTCATGGCCCTGCTCGCCATCTTTTTCGCGGCTCCTGTCGGATGGCTCACCGTACTGCTCATGTGCCTGTGCACCGCCGGACTCTTTGCCGTGTCGAGCCCTCAGCAAATCTCAATCATTCACTTTGCCAAGGGTGGCGAGCTGCTGGGTGCCGCCTGCGTGCAGGTAGCCTTCAACCTGGGGAATGCCATCGGAGCCTTCCTGGGAGGCCTGCCGCTCGAGGCTGGTCTCGACTACCGCTACCCCGCCCTCATCGGGGCACCGCTCGCCCTGGTCGGCTTTGTACTGCTCACCCTCTTTTACAAAAAATACGAGTCGACCAAAGCCTGAGATTAACCCCAATCGACCAGGCACCGACAGAAAAAAGAGAAAAAACCGTCGCAAAGGGTTGTATAATTGCAAGATAATCTCTACCTTTGCCCCGCTAATAAAAACTATTAACCAAATACGTTAAACTAAACGAGTATGAATCATTACGAAACCGTTTTCATTTTAACTCCCGTTTTGTCTGATGTACAGATGAAGGAAGCGGTAGACAAATTCAAAACGATTCTCACCGAGCAAGGTGCCGTAATCGTGAATGAGGAAAACTGGGGATTGCGCAAGCTCGCCTATCCTATTCAAAAGAAAACCACCGGTTTTTACAACCTGCTGGAATTTGACGCCGACCCTTCTGTCATCGCCAAACTGGAAATTCAATTCCGTCGTGACGAACGTGTAATCCGTTTCTTGACGTTCAGAATGGACAAATTTGCTGCCGAATACGCTGCAAAGAGAAGAAGTGTTAAATCGTCTAACAAAGTAGAAGAAGTAAAGGAGAACTAAAAAATGGCACAAGCACAATCCGAAATCAGATATTTGACCCCTCCGTCGGTTGACATCAAAAAGAAAAAATACTGCCGTTTCAAGAAAAACGGTATCAAGTATATCGACTACAAAGATCCTGAATTCCTGAAAAAATTCTTGAACGAACAAGGCAAAATCCTGCCCCGTCGTATCACAGGAACTTCGTTGAAATTTCAACGTCGTATTGCACAAGCTGTGAAAAGAGCCCGTCACCTGGCGCTGCTCCCTTATGTAACTGATTTGATGAAATAATTAAACGAAGGAGGAATTTTAGCATGCAAGTAATATTGAAAGAAGACATCGCCAACCTCGGTTACAAAGACGATGTCGTTACGGTAAAAAGCGGATACGGTCGTAACTACCTCATCCCCCAAGGAAAAGCTGTTATCGCTTCGCCCATGGCTCTGAAAATGCGTGAAGAGGACCTGAAACAACGTGCTCACAAACTCGAGAAAATCAAAGCCGACGCTCAAGCTCTGGCTGCTGTCCTCGAAGGTGTATCGCTCACCATCGGTGCAAAAACCAGCTCGACGGGTACCATCTTCGGTTCGGTTAACAACATCCAAATCGCCGAGGCTCTCGAGAAACTGGGCCACAACGTAGACCGCAAACAAATCATTATCAAAGACCCTGTAAAAGAAGTGGGCCACTACAAAGCTACTATCAAACTCCACAAAGAGGTTAGCGTAGAAATCCCCTTCGAAGTCGTTGCTGAATAATCGACGAATCTATAATAAGGAAAGCGCCCGACACTGTCGAGCGCTTTTTTTATGCAGTCATATAATGCTTCACTAAATTTCAAGAGTGTCGCCGCAAGCGATATAGTGCATATTATCCATGTGCCGGGCCAAATAGTCGAATGCCGACTTTCCCGTGCAGTGGCACGTATAGAACAGGGTATCCGCGTATTTGCCGCGCAACTCGGCGGCTATGTCGTCGAGCAGACTCTCAGGTACCGATTTCCGGGTAACGGGATTGAACAGATGGAAACCGCCCACACACAAGGAGGGGCGATACTTTGCCGCAACGTCCATAATATTCACGACGCCCGAGTGGCCGCAGCCCATAATCAAGACCATCTTGTTTTCGGCGATAATCAGGTTCTGCTCGTGCCCGAAAGCGTCCTGCCCCCGTTCATCATAGAGGACACGGTTGGCCGGAGAGTAAAATCTATCGCTGCGGCTCTTCACGGTAAACAGCCGCAGCTCATCATCAATTGTACAATCGCCCTCCAGCAACACCAGTTGCCGGTGCGACATCAGACTCCGATCGAGCCCGATTGGCACCTTGCAAAACCAGACCTTGCTGTAATGGGGTTCAAAAGCCTCTCTCTGCACATAAACGGCAGCCCGGGAGTTTATCTCCAGAAACTTCTTCAAAGCTCCCCCATGGTCTGCGTGCCCGTGAGAAATGACGACCGTATCGACCGTTGAAATATCGATGCCTCGCTTGGCGGCATTCTCAAACAAGGTATTATCGGGACCCAAGTCGAACAAAATCCTGTGCCGACGAGTCTCTATATACAACGAGAGGCCATGTTTAGCCGTCAGCTCCGAGTTTGTAGTATTCTCTACCAGCGATACGATGCGCATACGCCTATATTTTCTTTTTCGCCAAACTGTCCGACTTGGCCGACACCGTATCGCGACGCATCCGATAGGGCAACAGCTCCTGCAACTTGCTGCCCAACTGCTCGAGCGTGAGATTGCGGGAATTTATGGTCCCGTCGGGATTGATGAGCACAAAGGCGGGAACCGCGGCCAGAGCATAGCGCGACTCTACCTCGTCAGGATTGGCGGCAATACACTGGTGGGCCGGCAACTTCAGTGCCTGCACCTGCTCGCGCCACAACTCGGCATTGCTGTCGAGCGAGACCGACAGGAAGATTGCACCTCGGTAGCCATACTCACGATACAGTTCACCCAACTTGACCATGGCCCGGCATGAAGGGTCGCTGCCGGCTTGCCAGAACCCCACGACCACATAGCGAGCATACCCCACATAGCCCGACAGCGAGGTGCTTCGCCCCCACATATCGACCAACGGTACATCTACGTACGGGCTGCCCGGCTCTATCTTGTCGGCATTGCGCAGCCGCTGAGCTATATCGGTCAGCACCTGTGCACTCTTGTTGCGGCTACCCAGCTCCGACAGAAGCTGCTCCAACTGGGCTTCGCTGAAACGGCTCTGCATCGACTCGAGCAGCCAGAGCGAGGCCGGCGAATTGCGATTCTGACGAATAAACCGATAGGCACGATCGGTCGCCTCGTCGTCGAGATGGCCATATTGCCTATACATCGACGACTCGAGCGTGGCCGTCATCTGGCTGTCGGCCACCAGTTCGAGATAACGCTCGTGCAACCGGCCGCGCAACGAGTCGAGCCGATGAACTTCGGCCTTGTACAACTCGAATGCCGCATTTTGTTCGGTACCCGTCACGGTCGAATACAAGGTATCCATCGTGGCCTCCATCGAGCCGTTCTCCAGCACAAACAGCACCGGCACGGCCAGCGAGTCGAGCGAACGGTTGAAACGCAAATAGGCCATGATAGGAACCTCTTGCTCCCCGCGAAACGAAAAGAGGCCGTCGTCGACAATCGCACTGTCGAGATTGACCAGCTCGTCGCCATTGCTATGAGAGAGATAGATGATATTTCCGTTAGCTTCGGCATTGTTTACATGCCCGTCGATCACATACGAAGTCTCTACACCGCCCTGGCAACCTGCGCACAGCAACAGCGGCAATATCCAATAATAGGCTCGGTTCATATTCTTCGATTTCTGAAGAACAAAGATAAAGAAGATTTTTGTTCATTCCCTCTCGATTGCCCCACGATCCTCTATTTTTCTACGTTCAAAGCCCGTAGAAAATCGTACAACAGTCCCTCTTCATGGTTGGGCAAACGCACTCATTTGCCCGGATGACTATCTCTCATCGTGATCATCGAGACTATCCCATACCGAATCTTGCTGTTCGAGATACTCTTCATAATAGTAAGCAAAACCCTTTCGTCCCGAGACTCCCATCGTATCGCACCACTCTTGATAATCGGCTTCCAACTGCTTATCGTCCTCCATCATCGACCGAAACATCTCTTCCGCCAAATCCAAAGTACGATATTGCTTAATAATATCATCAAATATGATTGTAATATCATTACTCATGGCATTCCTATTTATCAAATGAACACATTATTGCATATCTTGGTTTACAAATATAGAAAATCTTTTATAAAAAGTGATTGAAAACTTGTAAAAAAGCGAAAACAAATTAGACCTTTACGCATCATCTTTTCACATTCCGTGTTTCCCATTTGCCTCTGCTCTCACCTTTTATTATCTTTGTATCAAATAAAGACGACAACATGATTTACAACGAACGTGATACTCGTAAAGAGGCTGTGTGCGAAGCTGCCAAGCAGATTATGATGGCGGCCCGCACCGCACCCAAAGGGAAGGGAATAGATATTATCGAGATCGCCACCGTCACCGGCGACGACCTGCTGGCGCTGGCCCACCGAATGAGAGAGGAGAGCGAAAAACGCGACATGAAGTTTTTCCTGCGCGATGCCGGCAACATCGAACAGTCCGACGCCGTTATCCTCATCGGCACCCGCCGCCAGGTACAGGGCCTCAACTGTGCCTATTGCGGCTACAAGACTTGCGCCGAGAACCCGCAGGAAAATCCCTGCGCCATCAACTCGATCGACGTGGGCATTGCCATCGGCTCGGCCTGCTCCAAAGCGGCCGACCTGCGCATCGACACCCGGGTGATGTTCTCGGCCGGAGCCGCGGCTCAAGAGATGGAACTGCTGCCCGGCTGCCGACAGGTGATTGCGCTGGCACTGAGTGTATCGTCGAAGAGTCCCTACTTCGACCGTAAACCGCAAACTCCGAAGGCATGAACTCCACGATACTCTTCCCGGCCGAGTGGTACCCGCAATCGGGTATCCAGCTCACCTGGCCCCACGAAGCGACCGACTGGGCCTACATGCTCGACGAAGTGACGGCCTGCTACATCGACCTCGCCCGTGAGATTGCCAAACGCGAGCATCTGTTGATTGTCACGCCGCACCCCGAGCAGGTAAAGCAACTGTTGCAAGGGGTGGTCGACCCCGATGCGGTGACCTTCGCCGAGTGCTCCACCAACGACACGTGGGCTCGCGACCACGGTGGCATCACCCTCCTGCGCAACGGCGAGCCCTGCATCTACGACTTCAAGTTCAACGGGTGGGGACTCAAGTTTGCCGCCAACTACGACAACCTCATCACCTCGACGCTCTACCGGCAAAACCGATTCCGGGCCCGGTATGAAAACCGGCTCAACTTCGTAGTCGAGGGGGGCGCACTCGAAAGCGACGGCGCCGGCACCCTGCTCACCACAAGCGAATGCCTGCTCTCGCCCAACCGCAACGGCGAGTGGTCGAAGGAACGCATCGAAGAGTATCTGAAAGAGACCTTCGGACTGCAACGCGTCTTGTGGCTCGACCACGGTTATCTGGCCGGCGACGACACCGACAGCCACATCGACACCCTGGCCCGGTTCGCCCCCGACGATACCATTGTCTACGTACGGTGTACCGATACCACCGACGAGCACTACGAGGCGCTGCGCCGCATGGAGGAACAACTGCGCACCTTCACCACCCTCGATGGCTCGCCCTACCGGCTGCTGCCCCTGCCCATGGCCGATGCGGTACATGACGAGAATGGCGAGCGGCTGCCTGCCACCTACGCCAACTTCCTCATCATGAACGATGCCGTGCTATACCCCACCTACCGGCAACCGGCCAACGACCGGGCTGCCGCCGAGGTTCTGCAAGCCGCCTTCCCCGGCCGGGAGATGGTGGGTATCGACTGCTCGCCGCTCATCCGGCAACACGGGTCACTGCACTGCGTTACCATGCAATACCCCGAGAATGTATTACGATAAAATGCTATATAACATGACCGAAAAGAAAATCAAAGTCGGACTCGTCCAACAACATAACAGCGGCGATAGGGCCGACAACATGAACCGGCTGAAACAGCGCATCGAACAATGTGCCGCCCAGGGGGCCCAACTCGTGGTGCTGCAAGAGCTGCACAACAGCCTCTACTTCTGCCAAACCGAATCGACCGACAACTTCGACCTGGCCGAACCCATACCAGGCCCGTCGACCGAATTCTTCGGCCGCCTGGCCGGCGACCTGCACATCGTGCTGGTCACCTCGCTCTTCGAACGCCGCGCCCCCGGGCTCTATCACAACACGGCCGTCGTCTTCGACACCGACGGCTCCATGGCCGGGAAATACCGCAAGATGCACATTCCCGACGACCCCGCCTATTACGAGAAGTTCTACTTTACCCCCGGCGACCTGGGCTTCAAGCCTATCCAGACCTCGATAGGTACACTGGGCGTGCTGGTGTGCTGGGACCAGTGGTACCCCGAGGCTGCCCGCCTCATGGCCCTGCAGGGAGCCGACCTGCTCATCTACCCCACCGCCATCGGTTGGGAAAGCTCCGATACCCCCGAGGAGCAAAAGCGCCAGCAGGATGCCTGGATTATCTCGCAACGGGGACACGCCGTAGCCAACGGTCTGCCGGTCATCGCCGTCAACCGGGTGGGACACGAGCCCGACCCCTCGCAACAGACCCGGGGCATCCAGTTCTGGGGCCACAGTTTCGTGTGTGGTCCTCAGGGTGAGATATTGGCCGCAGCACCCAGCGACAACGAATGGTGCCAGGTAGTCGAGGTCGACCTCGGCCGCAGCGAGAATGTGCGCCGCTGGTGGCCCTTCCTGCGCGACCGCCGCATCGATGCCTACGACAACATATTACGCCGCTTTATCGACTGATTACACGGGGTGTCGGAGGCTATCCGACACCCCGTTTTACTATGCGGCCCGATGCCCGGCTCATTTTTCTTGCCGGTGCACCGTTATTATTTGATAAAAAAAGAGGATAAATAACCGCAAAACAGCTATTTTTGTAAATCATTATCGCAGGATATATGGATACGAAATTAAATAGCACCGACAAACAACTGAACCTGGACAAGCGCTACATACGCATGGCGCAAATCTGGGCCGAAAACTCCTATTGCCAAAGGCGTAAGGTCGGAGCCTTGATTGTCAAAGACAAGATGATTATCTCCGACGGATACAACGGTACGCCGGCCGGATTTGAAAACTGCTGCGAAGACGAGAGCGGACACACCTTCCCCTTCGTGCTGCATGCCGAGGCCAACGCTATTACCAAAGTGGCCCGCAGCAACAACAGCAGCGACGGAGCCACCCTGTATGTCACCTCATCGCCTTGTATCGAATGTGCCAAACTGATTATTCAGGCAGGCATCAAGCGTGTGGTATTCTCGGAGTATTACCGGCTGCAAGACGGTATCGACCTCTTGCGGAATGCTCACGTCAAGGTCGACTTCATCGACCCGCAAGCCGACGAGCACAAACCGCAGGAGTCGGGACTGTAACCCCACGGAGACAATCGCTCCGCAAGCGATTTGTCAATCGGGAGTCAATACCGCCCGAACCATCGAAAAAGATAGATACCAAGACGAGAGGCTCCAGAGAGAAACTGGGAAAAGCCCGTCGCCCCTGTGAGCAATCTCGCCGATAATATGTTTTTCTTCTATAACAACAGAACGCGTTTAAATTATCCGCATCGATTATGAACAATAACAAAGCCCGCTTCGTCTGGATTCCCCTGCTCGTAGCCGTAGCTATCGTGGGGGGCATCTTAATCGGACGATTCTTCTCCATTCAAAATCCCTTCGGCGGCAGCGCGCAATACGACAAAATCGAAAGCCTGCTGCAATGTATCGAACAACAGTATGTCGATACCGTAAACCGAGACGACCTTATCGAAAACGTCATGCCCAAGATTCTGGGCGAGCTCGACCCCCACTCGGCCTATATTCCGGCCCAAGACCTGGAGAGTGTCAATGAAGAGTTGGAAGGCTCGTTCAGCGGCATCGGCATTCAGTTCAATATCCTCAACGACACCATCAACGTAGTGAGTGTAATCCCGGGCGGTCCCTCCGAAAAGGTGGGCATTCTGGCCGGCGACCGCATCGTCGCCATCAACGACTCGGCCTTCGTGGGCGAAGGCATCAGCAACGAGAGCGTAATAAAAAATCTGAAAGGTCCCAAAGACTCGGTAGTCAAACTCACCATCGTGCGCAAGACGGCCAAGAAGCCCCTCACCTACGAGGTAACCCGGGGCGACATTCCCGTGAACAGCATCGACGTCGCCTTCATGCTCGACGACCAGGCTGGCTACATCAAGGTAAGCAAATTCGGACGCACCACCTACGACGAGTTCATCAATGCCCTCTCCAAGCTGAACAACGAGGGAGCCCGGAGCTTTATCATCGACCTGCGCGGCAACAGCGGTGGTCTGATGGATATTCCCATCAACATGGCCAACGAACTGCTCCCGGCCAACCGACTGATTGTCTATGCCGAAGGCCGGGCCTTCGAGCGTGAGGATGCCGTCTCGAACGGGACCGGCACCTTCCAGGATGCTCCGCTTATCATCCTCACCGACGAATGGTCGGCCTCGTCGAGCGAAATCTTTGCCGGGGCCATACAAGACAACGACCGAGGTCTGATTGTAGGACGCCGTACCTTCGGCAAGGGGTTGGTACAACAGCAGATTCCCTTCCGCGACGGCTCGGCCATACGCCTTACGGTAGCCCGCTACTACACCCCTTCGGGCCGCTGCATCCAGAAACAGTACGAGCTGGGCAAGGCCGACGATTACAGCATGGATATTGTCAACCGCTATAAACACGGCGAGTTCTTCAACGCCGACAGCATCAAGCAGAACAAAGAACTGGTATACCACACCGTCAACGGACGCGAGGTATACGGTGGAGGCGGCATCATGCCCGACATCTTCGTACCACGCGATACGACCGGATACACCTCGTACTTCAACAACGTAATCAACGAGGGTACCCTCTACCAGTATGCCTTCGACTTCACCGATAAGAACCGCGACCGCCTGTCGAAAGCCAAAGACCTCGACGACCTGATGCCGATGATCGAGGGCAACAGTCTGCTGAACAGCTTCGTGCAATATGCGGCACAAAAAGGCATACGCCCGCGCCCCGTCTACATCAACATCTCGCGCCGACTCATCATCAACACCTTGCAGGCCTACATTGCCCGCAACATCCTGGGTGAAGAGGCTTTCTACAAACTGCTGCTGCGCGACGACGAGACGCTGCGCAAAGCCCAGGAGGTACTGGCCGACGAGCAGAACTACAACCGGCTGTTGAGCGGGACCTCGACCGCAAGCACGGGCACGAAATAGGAGCGACACGTCATGCACGACAAACACCAGCTCAGGCAAACAATCAAGCAGTTGAAGCGGGCCCTCACTCCTGCCGAGCGGGAGGAGCTCTCGCGACGCATCTGCGCGGCCATAGAGTCGCTGCCCGGCTTCGACCGGGTGAGCCGCCTCATGCTCTATCACGCTCTGCCCGACGAGGTAGACACTCGACCGCTGCTCTCGAGATGGAGCACGGCCAAACAGCTCTATCTGCCCATTGTCGCCGGCGACGACCTGGTGGTGGCCGCCTATGACGAAGGGGCCGTGAAGCAGGGAGCCTTCGGCATCTGGGAGCCGGCCGACGACACGGCCGTAGACCCCTCGCTGCTCGAGTGGATTGTCGTGCCGGGGGTAGCTTTTGACCGCCGTATGAACCGGTTGGGCCGCGGCAAAGGCTACTACGACCGTTTGCTGCGACAGACCCCGGCCCGAAAGATAGGCATCTGCTACGGACTGCAACTGGTCGACGAGATTCCAGCCGAGCCCCACGACATACAGATGGACCTGATTATTACCGAAAACGACATCATCTATAAAAATAACGAACCATGGCACTGATAAACGCCGAAAGTAAACTTTGCGACGTCATCCTGAACGAACCCTCGATTATCCCGGTCATCAACCGATTCGGAATTATCTTAGGTGTCGGCGACAAGAGCATACGCACCGTATGCGAAGAGAAGAAACTCGACTGCGAGTTTTTCGTGACGATTCTCAACACCTTCATCAACGAAGACTACTTCCCCGAGAACCGGCTCAAATCGTTCTGTGCCACCCAGATTGTCGACTACCTCACACAAACCAACGCTTACTACCAACAGTTTCAGATCCCCAATATCGAGCGGCACTTCAACTCGCTCATCTCGCAGAGCGACAGCGACAACAACAACCTCGAGCTGATGAAGCAGTTTTTCGAGGAGCTGAAGAAAGAGCTGCTCTCGCGCATCGAGCGCGACCGCACCAGCTGGTTCCCCGCCATCAGGGCCGCGGCCGAGCAGCTGCAAGGCGAATATTATGGCGAGCACATACGCTACGACCACGACGAGCCCGACTCGCTCGAAGAGAAACTCGACGACCTCAAGAGCCTCTTCGTCATTCATCTGCGGGGCGAGTACGACCTCAACCTGTGCCACGGTGTTATCTTCGCCCTGTACAGCCTCGAGAAAGACATCAAGCAGCACAACCGCATACGCAACCGCATCCTGCGCCCCATTGCCGATGCCATGCTCAAAGCCTGCCACGATAAAGAATAACCCAAGAAACTGCTCATGCGTATCGCCGTCGTCACCCCGCATACCCTGCTGAACTTAGGTCTGAAGCATCTGTTCCAACGATACTTCGACGTGACCCCTGCACTCTACAACCGAGCAGAAGATTTCTTCGACGACACCCCCGAGCAGTTCGATGCCTACCTGCTCTTTGCCGACGCCGTATTGCAATACAGCGACTTTTTCCTGCCCCGCAAGAGCCGCATCATGCTGCTTACGGCTCACGGCGACCAATCGTCCGAATCGTTTGCCCCCACACTCCCCATCGACGAAGAGAAGGAGAGCCTGCTCGAACGCCTCGAACGCTTTGTCGAACAGCTCGGCCGACAAGCCGAAAGCCTGCCCCAAGAGCTTTCGCCTCGCGAGACCGAGGTGTTGAAACTGGTGGCCAAGGGATTTATGAACAAAGAGATTGCCGACCAACTCAACATCAGCATCAACACCGTGCTCAGCCACCGCAAGAACCTCACCGCCAAACTGGGCATCAAAACCGTATCGGGACTCAGTTTCTATGCCATGATGAACGGCTATATCTCGGACATCGACAACAAATAACCGGCTTCCCCGCCCCCCTGTTCCGAATCAAATTTTATCGTTTTTCGATAAAAATATACTGTTTTTCTTGTTTTTCTCAAAAACATTTCTTTCCTTTGTCTTACCAATACAACACGGCTTATATGTTTTACGACAAGCAGACAAAACGGAAAATACAATTACTCAACCTGTTAATTGCATTGCTCATACTCATCCCCATCGTACTCGACTTTTCCAAAGGGTTCACGATTGGGTTCAACTCCTCGTTCATCGGTTTTGAAAACGGGCTGGGGAAATCGTCGTTGCAGATAAGCACCATCAAGCCCGACAACCTGCAACTGAGCGAATTCGGCTCGATACCGGGCCTCACGCTATCGACCGGCGGGATCCTCTACATACCCGACTCGATGGTACCGCAAGGGCTGAGAATCTGTGCTGCAATCTTTACTCTGCTCTCACTGGCCTCGTTCATAGCCATGATTGTGATGCTGGTCAAGCTCATCCGTTCGGTAGCGGCCGACGGTTTGATGAACCACAAGAACATCCGACGCCTGCGGCTCCTCTCCTACTACATGATTGCCTTCTACTTCATCAGCTATATCGACCTGTTCATTGCAACCGGATACTACCGTTCGCACCTCGACCTGGGCGGTTACACCCTTTGCTACCCCGAGATGAGCCCGGCAGTCACCATCCCCTTTATCTTGCTGCTGCTGGCCGAGATACTGAACATTGCCCACAAACAACGCGAAGAGTTGGACCTCACCATCTAAATCATTGCCTATGCCGATTATTGTGAACCTTGATGTCATGATGGCGAAACGGAAAATTTCGCTCAACGAACTTTCGGGCAAGATAGATATTACTCCCGCCAACCTCTCTATACTCAAGACCGGGAAGGCCAAAGCCATACGCTTCTCGACCCTCGAGGCCATCTGCAAGGAGTTGAACTGCCAGCCCGGCGACATACTCGAATATCAAGGAGATAACGAAGAGACAACAAAATAACACAAACACCAATATTTATCATTAAATCAAAACACAATGAATTTACGAATGGTAAAATCGGGATTAGTGCTTGCTTTCCTGGCCGTAGCCCAATGGGTATCGGCTCAGCAAGCTCCTCAGATGGAAGCATTGCCCATCGATCCCAACGTACGCTACGGTGTGCTTGACAACGGTCTCACCTACTATGTACGTCACAACGAAACACCCAAGAACCGTGCCGAGTTCCACATTGCCCAAAAGGTAGGCTCGATTCTCGAGAACGAAGACCAACGCGGTTTGGCCCACTTCCTCGAGCACATGGCCTTCAACGGTAC
Organism: uncultured Barnesiella sp.; assembly: GCF_946496565.1. Taxonomy (NCBI): domain Bacteria; kingdom Pseudomonadati; phylum Bacteroidota; class Bacteroidia; order Bacteroidales; family Barnesiellaceae; genus Barnesiella; species uncultured Barnesiella sp. Next base: position 4,178 of record NZ_CAMMHD010000002.1, on the reverse strand, counting down.
CGAGCACTTCCCCGGAAAGACGATGCTCAACTACCTCGAGAACAACGGTATCAAGTTCGGTGTCGACCTCAATGCCTATACCGGTTTCGACGAAACGGTATACCGCATCTCCAACGTCCCCACGCAGAATCAGAATCTGGTAGACTCGTGTCTGCTCGTGCTCTACGACTGGGCTTGCGCCATCTCGCTCAACGATAAGGATATCGACGAAGAGCGCGGCGTTATCCACGAAGAGTGGCGTACGCGTGCCGATGCCAACTGGCGTACCTGGGAGGCTACGGTACCCGTCATGTTCGAGGGCAGCCAGTATGCCAACCGCATGCCTATCGGTACCATGGAGGTAGTGATGAACTTCCCCTACCAGGCTCTGCGCGACTACTACCACAAATGGTATCGCCCCGACCAACAGGGTATCATCGTAATCGGTGACTTCGATGCCGACAAGATGGAGGCTCAAATCAAAGAACTCTTCGGCAAAATCAAAATGCCCGAAAACGCTGCCGAGCGCGTATACTATCCCGTGCCCGACAACAAAGAGCCCATCTTTGCCTTCCACAAGGACAAAGAGGCCGCCTACACCCGTGTAGACATCTACATGAAACACGACCCCATGCCTCGTGAAATGCGCGGTACCATCAACGGGGCCATCACCGACTACATGAACGGCGTGATTGGTATCATGTTCAACGACCGCATCACCGAGATTACCCAGAAACCCGATGCTCCCTTCATTGCCGGTGCCATCTTCGACGGCGACTTCTTCGTATCGAAGACCAAAAGCGCCTTCACCCTCATTGCCGTGGGTAAAGACAACGGTGCCATCGACGCCATCAAGGGTATCATCCGCGAGGCCGAGCGTATAGACCGCTTCGGGTTCACCGCTTCGGAGTACGACCGGGCACGCGCCACGATGCTCTCGAACTACGAGAACCTCTACAACGAACGTAACAACCGCAAGAACGTCGACTATGCCGAAGAGTATATCCGTCACTTCATCGACGGCGGCTACATCCCCGGCATCGAAATGGAGTATAACCTCATCAAGCAGATGTCGCCCGCTATCACGGTCGATATGGTGAACCAATATGTAAAATCGCTCATCAGCGAAGAGAACATGGTCATCTCGCTTACCGGTCCCGACAAAGAGGGTGTTACCTACCCCGACAAAGACCAGGTACTGGCTGCCATCAAAGAGGTAGAGGCCGAAGAGGTTGCCCCCTATGTCGACAAGGTATCGAACGAACCCCTCATCTCGAAAGAGCCCGTTGCCGGCAAAGTGACCAAGAGCGCTGCCGGTAAGAAATTCGGCACGACCGAGTGGACCCTCTCCAACGGTGCCAAAGTGGTGCTCAAACCCACCGACTTCAAGAGCGACGAAATCACCATGCTGGCTGTCAGCAAAGGTGGATATTCGCTCTACAACACCAACGATCCGGCTCTGGCCCGCGACCTGAAATCGCTCAACGAAATCGTTGAACTGGGTGGCCTCGGCCAATTCGGCAAGACCGACCTGATGAAAGCCCTGGCCGGCAAGAAGGTATCGTCGAGCTTCTCGATGGGCGGGGCTCAGGAATCGGTATTCGCTTCGTGTGCCACGAAAGACCTCGAGACGATGATGCAACTCGTATACCTCACCTTCACCGACCTGCACCGCGACGACGAGGCATTTGCCGCCTGGAAAGAGCAATCGAAAGCAGCTCTCGTCAACTATGCCAACACGCCGCAATACATCTTCAGCGATTCGCTCTCGGCTACCCTCTACGACCACAACCCCTTGCGCCGTCAGTTGAAAGCCGAAGACATCGACCAGATCAGCTACGACCGCATTCTCCAAATCGCCAAGGAGCGCCTGGCCAATGCCGCCGACTATACCTTCATCTTCGTAGGTAACTTCGACACCGACTCGCTCAAACCCTATGTAGAGAAATACATCGCTTCGCTCCCGGCCAGCAAGAGCCGCGACAAAGTGGGCAAACTGATCGGAACTCAAAAGGGTATCGTCACGAACCACTACAACCAACCGATGGAAACGGCCAAATCGACCGTCTATGCCATCTACTCGGGCGACGAGAAATACAACCTGCGCAACAACCTTATGCTCAGCATTCTCAACCAGGTAATGGACATTGTATATACCGAGACCATCCGTGAAGAAGAGGGTGGAACCTACGGCGTAGGTACCATGGCCAACTTCTCGTCAATCGACAACGAGTGGTTGTTCCTCTTCGGCTTCGACACCAACCCGCAAGACGAGAAACGTCTCACCGACCGCGCTCATGCCGAGTTGATGAAGGTTGTGAAAGAGGGTCCTCGCGAAAAAGATTTCACCAAGGTGAAAGAGTATATGCTCAAGAAACATGCTCAAAACCTGCGTGAGAACTCCTATTGGAGAGATGTGATTTCTGACTTCGAGTTGGGCTACGGCGACAACGAGAGCAACTACGAAGAGACCCTCAACAGCATCACCATCGACGACATGAAGGCCTTCACCAAGAAGATCTTCAACGGCAAAAACCTCATCGAGGTAATTATGACCGGCGTCGTAGAAGAGGAGGCTAAATAAAGACTCTACCGTACGGTAAGGCACATCCTTGCCGACGACACCCATAGCGGGGGCATACACGATGTATGTCCCCGCTTCTGTTTTAAACCGTAGCGCGAGTCACCCCGCACCCGATGCGGGGGCCAGTGTGTGGGTCACCCCGCACAACGATGCGGGGGCCAGTGTGTGGGTCACCCCGTACCACGATGCGGGGTCCAGAGAGGGGCCGCAAACGGGAAAGGGCCTTTACCGGGTATTCCTGGATACCGCGTCAAGGCGCGGTATGACGTGGAGCACCGCGTCGCAGCGCAGTATGACCAAGAAAGTGCGGAATGACCGTAGCCACATAAGGCGCAAGCGAGCTGCGAGCACGAAGCAAACACCGCCTTTATCGGGCCGGGAGGAGACTAGCCGACCGAGGAAGAAGGGCGAGGACTGTTTGAGCACAGCAAGTTCCGCAGCCCCCGAGGGCGGTGACAGACTCCGAGCGAGAATGCCCGATAACAGCGGCGGCGCTTCTTGGTTCGTTCTTCTCGCTGTTGAGAAGAATGAACATACCGGGTCACCCCGCACCACGATGCGGGGTCCAGCGAGGGAGTGCGAAATGACGGGACGGCGAGGTCCGGGAAAAGAGCTCGACAACAACGGCGATACCTCTGACTTCGTTCCTCTCGACGATAAAAAAAACGGACATATTCCCTCCCAAAAAGAGCAAAAAACAGGGGCTCGAAACAAAAAAATAGCGATGTTCAACATTTCAAATGTTAAAAATCAGGGCCGAAAAATTTGCTCTATCAACAATTTCTTTGCTCTATCAACAATTTTGGTTAAATTTTAACAGTGCAACGCCTCGGTTGTTAAACCCTTTAACAATCACCATTTGCACAATTCTTCCCATAATATTATATTTGAAACACAATCCTTCCCGATAATACCAAATCCTATATAACGACATGTTCAAAAAATTGTTGATGACCCTCGTGCTATGGGCTGTTGTATACCCGCTCGTGGCACAGACACAGGGCGACACCATCTACCACTTTCGGTTCGAGCCGGGGAACGACGGCCTCTATACCGCTTACCGAAACAACGGCACCGAGCTGACCCGTCTGCTCTCGTGCGTAGTACAGAACAAAGAGGCGATACTCGCCGGCACCATCCCCATCCAGGTCGACGGCTACTGCAGCTCGCTCCACGACGAAGCGGCCGCCCGGGCCATCGCCCGCATCCGGTCCAACCGGGTGAAGAGCGAACTCATCACTCGCCAGGGGCTCACCGAAGCCTGCTTCACCACCCGCAACCACACCTCCGGCGGCGACTATGTAACGGTGCGAATCGCCATCCCCGCCCAGACCTCCGAGGCCGGGCCGGAGCAACAGGCCGAGGCCGAACGGCTGGAGGCTGAACAGCAACGCCTGAAAGCTGAACAACAACGCCTGGAGGCCGAGCAACAACGGGCCGAAGCTGAAGCACAACGAGCCGAAGCCGAGCAGGCCCGACAAGCCGCCGAGCAGGCCCGCCAAGAGGCCGAACGGCAACGGGCCGAGGCCGGGCACCCGGAGCACGACTCCTACCACCTCGCCCTGCGGGCCAACCTGCTGCGCTGGGCTACCCTCACCCCCGACCTGGGTATCGA